>NZ_JBIVGD010000004.1:2501-261116 GCF_044748465.1 Paenarthrobacter sp. NPDC089988 | reverse complement strand
GCGGCTTGGGACAGGCGGCGCCGGGCTTCGCGGATCTCGATCCGCAGCCGCGCGCGTAGGAACTCCGCGGCGTTCCGGTACCCGTCATCAAGAACGGAACCCTGGGCCGCGCTCCCGGCGGTTTGACGGCCTTGATCGGCGGGTGTCTCGTCCTCGGTCCAGCCGGTCCGCCACCCGGTGCTGCCTGGCCGTGCGGATATTGTGCGGGCGTGTTTGGCTTCTTCCCGGGTCCGTTCCACCGCCTGGGCCGCGACAATTTGCAGGTACTCGATGGTGCGGGCGAGTTCCTCGACCCGGCCAGCGAAATCCGCCGCTTCCCCGAAACCGAACAACCCCGCTGCCGGGAGGGCCGAATCCCGCAGGCTCTCAAGGGCCGTGGCCCCATCATCCAAAACATCACTCAAAGAGGAGCCCGGACCACCCAGGGAGTCCTTGAGAGGTTCAGAGACGGCCCGTGTGGAGGGTGCCGATGGTTCCGTCCGGAGATGCTCCGGGTTACCCGGAATCTTTTCCGTCACACTCTTGGCATCAAGCAGAAGCCCGGCGACACCCGAAGTGGCCCCGGAACCCGAAGTGGCCTCGGAACCCGCGTCCGCCACCTCTGCCGCCCCAAACCCACCGCCAATTCCCATAAACCAACCCTGACACCATGCCAACCCCGAAAGAACGTCCCACCAGCCCTATGTGGAAAACCTCAGGGATGTTGCGACTCCGCGGCTGCCGGGTCGAGGTCTGCGAGCGTGAGCTGATGCGCCGGAGTATCCGTGAACGGGAACGTGGATGCCGCCGTGAGGTCGGGTCCAACATGCACCAGTTCGCCGGATTCGAGGGGCCGCCAGCCGGGGTTGTGATCCATGGGTTCGGTAGCGAAGAGGACGTGCGGCGAGCCGGCGAGTTCCGTGCTCCGCGAGTGGATCCGTTTGCTTCGGGCGTCCAAGGGAGCCGCGGGAGTGGGCGTGACGGGATCCCGTCGAAGCATGTAAAGCCCGTGCGTCGCCGGGTATCGCAAAGCCCAGACATCCGTTGCCGTGGTCAGGATGAAGTTGAGGCTGAACACCGGCACTTCGGCCGCGGTCCAGCTGACGGCCCGGGCTATCCCGGCAGCAACGTCGCCACCGGTGCGCCGTACCTCTGCGGTGATGAGTGCGAAGAACCGTTCACTGTCGGTCTGGCCTTGCACCAGGTCCATGACCCCCAGCGAGCGCAGCCGATCGTCGAGCAAGGCCAAGCCGGAAAACGCGCCGTTGTGGGCAAACAGCCGCCCGTCCTGTTCGAACGGGTGCGTGTTGGCCGCCGTAAGCGCGTCGGTGCTGGCGTAGCGGACGTGGGCCAGGAATGTGGTGCTCCTGAGGGTCCGTGCTTCCCGGGCGAACGCATGGTCCTCCCACGCCGCGAGGGGTCGTTTGGTGACTTTCGGCGAACCGTCAGGCCCAAAGATCCCAATGCCTGCACCGTCGGGTTCCCGCTTGCTCTGGACGGACAGGCTGTCCGGCGCATCCAGGAGCCAAAAGGTGGCGCGCACCGGACGTGAGCCCGCGTGCAGGCCGAAGAGCCGGCACATCCGAGGCCCCTCTCTTTGTAGCGATCATGGCTGCGGGCAAGGTGGCTGGTGGTATCGCTCATCCAGAGCTCACGCTACCTGCCCATCGGGTGCCGCCCAAGAGCCGGGGGTGTTGCGTCGCCGCCATGAATGGGACGATTTTCCTATGGGCCAAGACCACAATGAGAAGCCCCAAGCCTCGGGGGACGACCGGCAATGGCAGGATAGCGACGCCGGTTCGCCCACCACCCAGCAAATGCGAACCGTCGGCCAGCGCCGGCGCGAGGCCGAGCGGAAACTGGACCAGCACCTGGAGGAGGCCAAGCAAAGAGCCGAGGCTCCGGATCCCGACGATCAGAAGACAGAGAGCTGACCGCGGCAAACGCACGACGGCGGGACCCGACTCCGCGGGCAGCCCACCACGGTGCCACTCGGCCCGGAGCGTAGCCGCACGACCGCGGGATGCGGCTCCCGTACGCCGCCTGCCGGGCGCCCGCTCAGCCCTGCGTCGTTTGCTTGCCCGGTGTGGGCGCGGCGTTCCGGGACATCTCCGCGTCGCCGCCGTGTCCCCCGATCGGCGTGTCACTTCCGGGGGCCTGCCCGTGGTGCAGCTGCAACGCACAGTGGATCAGCGGAAAGTGGCTGAAGGCCTGGGGCGTATTACCGAGCTGTCGCTGCGTGCGCGGGTCCCATTCCTCGCTGAGCAGTCCAACATCGTTCCGCAAGGACAAGAGCCGTTCGAACAGTGAGGTCGCCTCGCTCCGTTTTCCGATGCCCAGCAACGCGTCCACCATCCAGAACGAGCACGCCAGGAACACCCCCTCGTCGCCGGGCAGGCCGTCGTGCCCGGACCCGGTCCGGTAGCGGAGGACCAGCCCGTCATCCGTGAGCCGTTCCTGGATGGCTTCCACCGTACCAACCACCCTGGAGTGGTGGTGCGGCAAGAAACCGACCCGGGGGATGAGGAGCAGGCTCGCGTCCAGTTCCTTGCTTCCGTAGGACTGGACGAACGTGTTGAGGTCCTCGTTGAAACCCTTGGTCATGACCTCCGTGTGGATGGTGGACCTCAGATCGGCCCAGCGGTCTCCAGGACCCGGCAGCCCGGATTTCCGCACGGCTTTGACCATCCGGTCCGCGGCCACCCAGGCCATGACCTTGGAATGCGTGAAATGCCTCCGCGGTCCGCGCATTTCCCAGAGCCCGTTATCGGGCTGGTCCCACGCACCTTCGAGGTATTCCATGAGCGCTACCTGGATGTCCCATGAACTGTCCTCTGTCCCTGCGGGCGAAGCCGCCCGCGTCAGGGAAAGTCCGTCCAGGACTTCGCCCCACACGTCCAACTGCAATTGCGGTGCGGCAGCGTTGCCAATGCGTACCGGCGTTGAACCTTCGTAACCAGCCAACCAAGGCAGGTCCATTTCGGGAAGCCGCCTGGCGCCGTCGAGCCCGTACACAATCTGCAGGTCGGCAGGATCGCCGGCGATGGCGCGCAGAAGCCAGTCCCGCCACGCCGATGCCTCTTCGGTATATCCGGCGGCGAGCAGCGACTGGAGCGTCAAGGTGGCATCACGCAGCCAGCAGTAGCGGTAGTCCCAGTTCCGTGGACCGCCGAGTTGTTCAGGCAAGGACGTAGTTGCTGCCGCGACGATCCCTCCGGTGGGGGCGTACGTCAGGGCCTTGAGCGTGATCAGTGACCGCTCCACCGGCTCCTTGTATTTGCCGGCGATTTCGCTGCGGTCGATCCACTCGCGCCAGAAAGAGGTGGTGTTGGCGAGCGCCCGTGCGGGGTCGATGCGCCGCGGTTCCGGCTCGTGGCTGGGCGCCCAACGCAGCACGAACGGGACCCGTTGGCTGGCTTTGACGGTGAATTCGCTGATGGTGCGGTTGTCGCGTCCCTCCAAGGGTGCGTGCGTGGTGATGTAGGCGGAGTCCGGCCCGGCCACGGCGCTGATTCCCTGCCCGTGTTTGCGTACCCAGGGCACCACCCGCCCGTAGTCGAACCGGAGCACCAGCTCCATTTGCATCTCCACTTCGCCGCTGATCCCCTCGACGATCCGGACCAGGTCCACGGCGTCGTCGCGCACCGGCATGAAGTCGATGACGCGGACGCTGCCGCCATCCACGTCCCATTCCGTCTCCAGTACCAGGGTGTCCTCCCGGTACTGCCTCCGGGTGCAGTTGCCGCCGTTGGCGGGGTCAGGGTTGGCCGGGGCAACGAGCCATCGGCCCGCTTCCGGATCGGCGAGCAGCCCGGCGAAGCACGCGGGTGAATCGAACCGGGGAAGGCACATCCAGTCGATGGATCCGTTGCGGCCCACCAGGGCGGCGGTGTGGAGGTCGCCTATGAGTGCGTAGTCCTCGATTCTCGCCATTTCAGCTCCTTTGCGTTCGGACAGGCTGGACTAAGCCCGACGCTACCCGTACTTTCTGTGCTTTGCGTTCAAGCCTTGCCTGTACACCACCCCGGTGTTCTGGAAGCATCGATTCCAGGAGGAGCCATGGCTGGAGACAAACCCGTCCTCGTTGTTGGTGCCACCGGATACCTCGGTGGCCAGGTGGTGGATCAGTTGCTCACCCGCGGCAAGCCGGTCCGCGCGCTGGTGCGTGAGACGTCGGATCCGTCCAAGCTTCAGGCCAAGGGCGTGGAGATCGCCTGCGGCGACATGCTCGACGTCGGGTCGCTCATCCAGGCGATGACCGGCGTGGATGCCGTGATCTCGACGGCCGCCGGCTACACCAGGAATGACAAGAACGCCGAGGCGATCGACACTTTCGGCAACAACAACCTGGCCGTCGCAGCGAACCACGCCGGAGTCCGCCGGTTCGTCCTGATCAGCATCCTCACCAGCGACCAAACCCCGCAGGTTCCGCACTTCTGGCACAAGAAACTCGCCGAGGACAAGTTGCAGGAGCTGGGTGTCCCATTCGTCGCGCTGCGACCGGGTGCCTTCTTCGACCAGATCGCGGGCATGCGTGGCGATCCCTTCCAGAAGGGCCGCATCATGTGGTTCGGCCGGAAGGACGTACCGCTGACCTTCGTCCTCACCAGCGACCTCGCGCAGTACCTCGCCGCGGCAGTCGACGCCGATATCGCCAGCGGGGAGCGCATCGACATCGGCTGGACCAGGCCCGTGAGCATGCTCGAGGCAGCTGGGTTGCTGTCCAGGGGTGCCGAGGGAGTGGACATCAAGGTGACATCGATTCCGACGCCGGTACTCCAGTTCGCGGGCAAGGTCACGTCCCGCTTCGCGCCGCTGGTGGGGGACATGGCAAGCATGTCTGCCTGGTTCGAGACTGGTCGTTACGTCGCCCATACCTCCCGCCAGGCCGAAGTTTTTGGTCCCGTGCCCACTCCGGAGGAAGCGATTGCCCGATTCGCCGCACGGTATGGGCGCTGAACCGTTCCCGAAGATCCGGGCGGCGGGGACTGTGATACCCACACAGACAATGACGGCCACAAACTCTGGCCTCGTCCCCATTTGATAAGTAGGCTGATCATATTCGGTCGGCCAGTGGTTCCTCCTCGGGCCGAACGCCACGCAGAGGAGCACATCATGAGAATAGGTTCTTCCATAGCCCTGATAGCCATCGGAGCGATCCTGGCGTTCGCACTGACGCCAGGGCTGATCCCCTTCATTGACCAAGTCCTGATCGGCTACATCCTGATGGCCGTCGGCGTCCTCGGTCTGATCATCTCCATCATCATGTCCAGCAGGACCCGCCATACCGTGGTGGAGCGGCGCACCGCTCCGGACACCATTGTGGAACGGCGCCCCGAAGCCTGAAGGTTCCGCCGGCCAGTCAGCGGAGGCAGTCATAGGGAAAGTGGCGGTAACGCTGGGTGTTGCGGTTGCGGTGCGCCGTCACCCGCGGCCTGGCAGTGACTGGCGAAAGCAGCAGAGCACGACGGCGGCAGCCCCGCCGTCGTGCGCTTTTGACCGCGTAGGCTGCTCCTATGGAGAAGTCTTTCGACATTGAACGTGTGAACCAGGACGAATACGCAGTGCGCTGGGCCGCCGAGGGGCAGACGGGTGAATCCGTGGTCCGGGTCACCCCGGATTTCCTCGCCGAAATTGGCTTGGACGGCTTCGACCAGCAGGCCGTGGTGGAGGAAACCGCCAACTTCATGGCCGAGCACCAACCCGTGATCGACTTCCCCCTGACAGTGGATCTTGAGGAGATCGCTGCGGCCTACGAGGACTACGCCGACAAGCTTCGCAGCCGCCTCCAGGCCGGCTAAATCCGGCCCAAAGACGCCTGGCCGGCAACCTCTGCGGTGAGGCGCTCGCCGTTGTAGAACTCAAGCTCCCAGCCGTCCACCGGGTGGTGGTGTGCCAGGTTCAGCGCCGCGTTCCGGACGCTGTCCAGGGTGCGGCCGATGGCGCGGTCGAGGGTGAGCCGGATCAACGTTCCGTGGCTGACCACCAGCACGCGCTGGCCTGCGAATTCGCGGGCGAGTTCTTCAAGGGCCGCCGTGCCGCGGGTTGCGGCGTCGTGGTCGCTCTCGCCACCGCGGAAGCCTCCGGGGATGCGCAGTGCCTCCAGTTCGGGTCCGGCCTGCAGGCCCTCGGCGGGACCGAAGCTTCGCTCGATCAGCTCCGGAACGCGGCGGGCTACCGTCAAGCCCAGTCCTTCCGCGATGATGTCGGCAGTTTCTGCCGCCCGACCCAGGGGCGAGGAAACAAGCGTGTCCCACTCGTAGTCGGACAGCACGTCAACGGCGTCGCGGGCCTGCTGCCGGCCAATCTCGTTGAGGGGAATGTCCGTGGCCCCCTGCAACCTGCGCTCGGCGTTCCAGTCGGTCTGGCCATGGCGGACGAGGGCAAAAGTTGTGAGGGTCATGCCTTCCATTTTGCCTTGCCTCCACGTCCGCCGCAGTTTCCTGCGCCACATGGAGCAATTTCCCGTGACCGGCATCCACGGAGTTGGGCGGGCAATGGATACTGACCTGCCACTGGCAGACGGGTTGGCCGCTGTTATCGCGCGCGCATCCGGGATGTTGCCACGGCCACGGGCATCGTCGAAGGCAGGTGCGGTTCCGTGGCCGCCACCTTTACGAGGACTAAGGCTCACCACAACTTAGGCGACGAAACGCACGACGGCGGCAGCCCGCCGTCATGCGTCGCTGGCGGGCTGGCTTCCTGCCTGGTAGACCGTCTTCCCGCCCACGACGGTCCGCAGCGCCTTGGCCTCCAACAGGGCAGTTGGGCTCCCGGCACTGAAGACGTCGGTGTCCAGGACGACGAAGTCGGCATACAGCCCGGCAGCGAGCCGTCCCACCTCATGCTCGGCGCCGCTTGTCCACGCAGAATCCCGGGTGGCGTGCTCGATCGACTCCGCCAGGGGCAGCGCGAACTTCGGGACGTTGGAGCCCGCCGAACTGTCCAAAGCGGATGCCCGCGTGGTGGCGACGTACATGTTGGGCAGCGGCGCGTGGGGTGACGTGGGGGAATCGGTACCAAACGCCAACCGTGCTCCGGCCTCCGTCATCCACGGCCACGCGAAGCCCTCCTTGACGCGGTGGTCGTTCAGCTTGGCGCACCAGTTGTCGCTGATCGCGGGATCGGCGTGGACGGGCTGCATGCTCGCTGTGATGCCCAAGGCGGCGAGGCGTTCCACGTCGTTCCGGTCCGCCAGTTCCAGGTGCTCGATCCGGTGGCGACGTTCGCGCGGGCCGTTCAGGGCAACCGCATGTTCCACGGCGTCGATCGCGATCCGCACAGCCTCGTCTCCAATGGCATGCATGGCCACCTTGAGGCCAGCGGCATCGGCTGCCGCTACCACGGGCTTGAGTTCCTCAAGGCTCCAGATCGGTTCGGCGTTCGAACCGTCGGCATAGGGTTGGCCGAGGACTGCGGTGCACCCGTCGATGGTTCCATCGATGATCACCTTGATGCCCACTACGCTCAGGAAGGGCGTTGAGGGTCCGGTGCTGAGCGCGGCCGCCCGGCGGACCTGGGCAAGGTTGTCCTCGGCAGAGCCGGAGTTGTTCACCCGCCAATAGGCCCTGAGTCGGCTGGTGAGCGTGCCGTCCTTCTCTGCCCGCGTGAAAGTTTCCAGGTCCGTCTCGTTGAACCCCATGTCGCACGCCGTGGTCACACCCGTCTCACGGTAGGCCTTCTGGACTGCTGCGATGCTCTTTCCGTGCTCGTCGTCGGAGGATTGGGCATCCAGGAATGGCAGCACCAGATCGTAGAAGGCATTCTCGTCGAGGTAGCCGGTGGCGTGCCCGTCCTGGTCGCGCCTGATCGTGCCGCCCAAGGGGTTGGGCGTCTCATCCGTGATGCCAAGCTCCCGGAGGGCGGAAGAATTCACCCATACCGAGTGGAAATCGTAGGCAAAGGCATACACGGGCTTTCCGGGAAGGACGGCGTCCAGCATGCCCGCATTGGGAACGCCGCCGGGGATCACTCCATGCAGCCATCCCGTGGCGAGGACCCGCTGCGCCAGAGGCTGTTCGCTGTCCCTTTCCTTGATCCGGTGTTGGATCTCGTCCACGGACCCGGCACCCCACAGACTCACCTGGCCCAGCGCTTCTCCCGTGCCGATCACGTGGGCGTGCCCATCAACGAATCCGGGCAGCACCAGCCTTCCGCCCAGGTCCTCAACGTGGGCGTCCGGTGCGAGGCGGTGCGCTGTTCCGGCATCGCCCACATAGAGGATCCGTTCATCCCGGACCACCATGGCTTCCGCCCAGCGGCGGGTGTCCGCGGTGAAGATCCTTGCATTGGTGTAAAGCTGCGTTGTCACGCTGGGGTGTCCTTTGCTTTTGGCGTGGGCTGGAATGCTTCGCTGATGTCCATGAGCAGCTGGTTCTGTTCCCGATGACGGTGTGCGGAATCCGGCTCGGGCCACGTGGAGAACTGCACGATCACGGTTTGGGTGCTCGGATCGATCCACAGGTATTGGCCGTGGATGCCGATAGCGGTGATGATGCCACGATCGTTTCCCGTGCACCACCATTGCCGGGTGTACGAGCCGCGGGCATGCACCGCGCTGAATGACTGCCCGGCCATGGCCCGTGGATCGCCGCCCGCGAACACGCTGCGGACCCACTCGGCGGACACCACCCTGCCACCCGGACCTTTGCCGCCGTCGAGCATTAGCTGGCCTGCACGGGCGAGGTCGCGCGCGGTGCACGAGACCCCGCCGTTGGCGAAGCCGAAGCCCGTGGAGTCCACTGTTATGGTGGCGTCGTGGTCGGCGCCGAGTTTGGACCACAGGTACGTGGACAAGGCCTCGGCGTACCGCATCCCGGTGACCCGTTCGATGATCCAGGCCAGGACGTCCGTGTTGGCCGAGCAGTACTGGAAGGTGCCCAGGGTGCCGTTGCCGCGGAGGGTTGTCAGGAACTCATAGGTGTCCCGGGGATCGTTGTCCCTGCGGGAGCGCCACCCGGCCGAGCGGTCGTGCGCCTGGACCTCCGAGTCCGGATCCAGGTAGTCCTCGCTGTAGTCGATGTGCAGGGTCATATCCAGGACGTGCTGCACGGTGACCGGATTGGCGGGCATCCCGTCATAGGCAGATCCGGCGAGCTCGGGGACGTAGTCCACCACAGGAGCAGAAGTCACAATCAGGCCCGCATCCACCAGTGCCCCCACGACCAGCCCGCAGAGGGATTTGGAGACGCTCATGATCAGGTGCCTGGCATCCGGCGCGAAGCCCGGACGGTAATACTCCGCCACCACGGTGTTGTCCTGCAGCACCACCAGGGCGTCCGTGAACGTGGCCTCGAGCCGCCGTGCGAGTTGCGGGACGCGATCGGCCAAGGCTCCCGGGCGGTCAATGGCCGCCGCTGTGGTGGCCGGCGCGCGGCGGGGGACCACCGCCGTCGGAATCAGTTCGCCCAGGTTCGCGAAAGCCCATCTGTTGTCCGGCGCCTCCTGCCAGGTGTCCATGGTGGGTTGGCCTTCTGGAGCGCCGGAGTAGCGGCGTGGGTGGGTTCCGGTTTTGCCGGCAGCGGTGATCACGCGTGGGCTCCTTCGGTAGTGGATTTGGCGGGAAGTGCCGCGGGTTTGTTCGAGGATCTGCTGAGGACCACATAGACGCCGGACGTGACAAGCAGGGACACCGGGACGGAGAGATCGATGTTGCCCATGGCCGCGGCAACAGGCCCGGTCCAAAGACTGTTGGTGAGGAACAAAGATGCGACGGCGGCACCCAGCACCACTGCCGCCAGGCCCGGAAAGTGCCACCCGCCCGTGTACCAGAAGCGTCCGCCCGGCCGTTCGTCGAAGAGATCGGCGCCGTTGTAGCGGTTGCGGCGCCGGATGACGTCGGTGGCGAAGACCGCCATGGTTGGCCCTGAGATGAGCACCAGCAATTGCAGCATCAGGTTCACCGCTTCGAGGAGGCTCGTGGACATCACCAGGTAGACAGTGAGGGCGGTGCCGATGGCGCCCACCACGATTGCCGAAGGAATGCGGCGGATGGGTACGCCGATGGACTGGAACGCCATGCTGGCCGTGTAGGTGGTCATGCCATTGAGGGCGATGGTGTTGATGATGACTCCGATGACGAAGACCGGACCGAGCCATGCCGGCAACAGGGCCAGCAGCGCGGATTCGATGCCGGCGTCCATGGCCGCAGTGTCGATGCCCGTGGCCAGCAACGCCCCCACCGCGGTGAAGAAGATGCAGGGGAGCGCTCCGCCCAGCGCCGTTGCGGCGATGATCCGCCATGGCTTGGTGCCGCGCGGAAGGTAGCGTGCCAGGTCCGGGCTGTTGGAGTAGGACAGGGGTGTGGAGGCGAGGATGGCGAAACCGATGCTGGCCGCGGACCATAGCGGGAGCCCATCCAGTGCACTGCCGTTCGTCGTTGGGGTGTAGGCCCAGTCCACGTGGGGCAGCACGAACGCCGTCACCAGCAGGAAGATGACCAACAGCACCAGCGCCACGTACGGGTAGCTTCGCAGGATCAGTCCATGCCCGAACACGGCTACCAGCACGGTGATGGCGGCTACCACCATGGTGACCAGCACCGGCCCGGCGATGGGATCGGAGAAGCCAAGCTGTGACAGGAGTTCGGCGCCCATGAACGAGGATGCCAACCAGTTGAGGGCCAGGAAGACGGCTGAAATGAACCAGCCAAAGAAGGCCACAATCACGCGGTTCCCCCGGATTCCATATATGGCCCGCGTGATCACTGACCCCGACGTTCCCGCCGCCGGCCCGCTCACGGCGATGATGCCTGTGAAGATCCACGGAAGACTGCCCGCGACGATCACCAGGCAGGCCTGCCACAGATCCAGCCCCAGCAGGATCAGGGAGGCGCCCACCGTGAAGTTGAGGACGCTGACATTGGGGGCCGCCCAAACGGGGAACAGGTCCCGGGCCCTGCCGCCACGCTGCGAATCATCGATGAGTTCAATGCCGCGGGTCTCGGGGTGGGACAGGTTTCCGTCGTGGGGCTGGTTCTCCGGGAGCCCGGCGTGGGTGGGGTGCCCGGTCGGTGTGGGGCTCCCCGACAGTGCGGGGAGCCCGGATTGCCCGGGGTGGCTTGCGGGATCAGTCATGGGGGGTCCTTTCGGGCGAAGTCCACGTCGCTGTGGCTTTCCGGAGATGCGGGGAATTCTTATTGGTCGCTAGACCAATGCGATATTGGTCACTAATCCAATAGACTGTTCGCCATGGTGTCAAGTCCCTCTCCCCAACGGGTTCGGAAACCTCCGCACGAGCGGCGGGAAGAAATCCTCAATGAAGCGTCCCGCATCGCGCTCGCCGAGGGACTGGAGCGCATCACCCTCCGCGCCGTTGCCGACCGCCTGGGGGTTCGTCCGGGACTCATCAGCCACTACTTCCCGGCCGCGGAAGACCTGGTGATTGCTGCGTTCGTCCGCGCCGTTTCAGAAGAACGGGAAGAGTTGTTTCCCGACGCCGGCAGTCCGCTTGAGCGCATGGCCCACCTCATTGCCCGGGTGGAGGGGACGGGGGTTCATGAGCTGTCGCGCCTGTGGCTCAATGCCCGCCACGTGAGCCGCTTCAGCCCGGCTTTGTCCGAGGCGCTCCAGGCGCAGGAGTACCTCGACCGGACGCGGCTTACATCGCTCATTGATGACGGTGTGGCTTCCGGAGACTTCATGGTGGAAGACAGCTTCGCGGCATGCATCCGGATCCTCGTGGCAATCGACGGGGTTGGTGCCTATGTCAACAACCTGGGTTCGTTCGACTACGAGGCCTTCACGCGGTTTGTGTCGGACATTTCCGAATGGTCCCTGGGGGTGGCCGATGGCAGCCTGCGTGCTGCGGTTGATCGCTTGCGGGTTGCCCTGTAGGTGCAGGGGAGCGGGGGGTGTTGACCCGCCGCTGTCCCGCTAGAGTCCAGCCGGGAAGCTGACAGATACCGTGAGTCCGCCGCCGGGGGTTTCCGAGAGCGTGAGGTCCCCACCGTGGGCCTTGGCGATGCTGCTGCACGTGGCCAGGCCGAGTCCCGAGCCTGAGCCGTCGCCCGGCCTCCGGAGCCGCACCAGCGGTTCCAGTACCTTGGCGCGATCCTCCGGGGCGATGCCCTTGCCGTTGTCCGCCACATGGACCGTGGCGCCGTGGTAGTTGGTTACCCCGCTGATGCTGATGCTGAGATCGCGCTCCGGGCTGCGGTAGTTCATGGCGTTCGTCAGCAGGTTCTGGAGCAAGGTCCGGAGTTGTCCGCGATCGGCGTAGACGGCCAGGTCCTGGACGTCCAGGATGCCGTCGTCGTCGATTCCGAGGTCCCGCGCGACCTCACCGGCTACCTCCTTGAGCGAGGAGTACGACGGCTGGATGACACCGCCAATGCGGGAGTAGCTCAGCACGTCCTCCAGCATCGAGAGCATCCGGCGGCCGCTTGCGCCGATCTTGTCCAGGTACTTGGCCGTGCTGGTGCCGGTCTGGACGCCGGGATCGTCCTCCACGAGTTCCACGTACCCCAGGATGGTGGTCAGCGGAATCCGGAGGTCGTGGCTGACCCGGCCCGCGAATCCGGCAAGTTTGGCGTTGCTGTCCCGCAACTCGGCGTACGTGCGGTCCAGTTGGGCGGTCCGGTGCTGGAGTTCGAGCAGTTCCACCACTTGGCGGGCCAGGACCTCGAGCATGCCCACTTGTTCGGGCCGAAGCTCCTGGGGCTTGTCGGAGAAGACGCAGAGCGTGCCGGGGACGAAGCCCGAGTCGGTCTGGAGCGGAACGGACGCATAGAAGCGGACGTTGCCGATCTCGCCTGTGACAAAAGGACTGTCCGCAAAGCGAGGGTCCTTGGTGGCATCCGGAACCACCGTTTTTTCACGCGAGAGGAAGACTTTGGCGCACATGGAGTCCTCGCGCGAGCAGACGCCCGGGTCCACGCCCCACGCACCCACCTGGTGCTGGTACTCGGCGCTGATGATGTTGACAACGCCGAACGGGGCGCCGCACAGTTCCGTGGCAAGCCGGACGAGGTTCTGCAGTGCGCTGAGTACGGCTGTGTTGGGAAGAAGGGGCAGATCCAATGACGGGTCGAGGCCATATTCACGCAGGGTCAGGTCCCGGCTGACCTCGTCCGCGAATGCGAGCTGTCCCTGTCCACGCGCCATCTGAGTCTGTCCCCCCAAGCTTCTTCAGGATTCCCTGCTGATGATACCCCCAGGTGGGAGCGCCCTCTTGTCACGTCATCGGGCGCCAAAAACCCGAGCAGGATCCAAGAAGCCGGCCCGTGGGCAGCGGACGTAGGGTGAAGCCAACACGAAAATCCGTAACCCAGGAGGACACATGCCGTACACCGTAGACTTCCAGAACGTTTCCACCGTCGGGCTGGAATCATCCCCCGTAGCCGACGCCCTGGCAGGACTGAGGGCAAACGAAGCGCGGTACTTCAAGAACAAGTACGATCACGTCTTCACCGTAGTGCCTGCCGAGGAGTCGCCGGAGATCGTCGACTACGTGAACCGGGTGCTCAAGGAGCGGGACCTCGTGATCCAGTCGCGGCCATTGGAAGTGACCTCGTTCGAAGTCGAGGGCACCCGCTGGACTTACGTGTTCTACGAATCCGGGCTGTCCATCAACGTGCTCTACGGCCTCGAAGAAGGTTCCAAGCGGGCCGTCGGCTTCAAGCTCTCCCAGGGCATGGAGGTACCGGAAGAACTGGCCGCCAACTTCAAGTTCGCACGGCAGAAGTCCAAGCTGGCCGGCGAAATCCGTGGCTCGTTCTTCGTGGTCAAGGGCGAGTATTAGCCCTTTGTGGACCGCCGCGTGATGAGGTTCGGTGGAATGCGGACTTCCGTGCCGCCGTCGGGCATGGCGTCCTTGGACGTGAGCCATGAAGCGGCGACGCGGCCGATCTCCTCCGCCTCTGTGTCCACGGAGGTGAGGCTGATGGCGTCGAGCCCGGCCAGGTACGTGTTGTCGTAACCGGTGATGGCGACATCGGCGGGGATCCGGAGCCCGCGCTCCGTCGCCGCGCCCATGGCCCCGAGGGCTACCAGATCGTTGACGCACGTGATGGCCGTGGTCTCCGGCCGGTTCTCGAAAACCCGGTGGGCAGCCGCTTGCCCGCTCGGCTCCAGGTACTCGGCCGGCTCGATGTGGATGTGCCGGTCCAGGCCATGGGCCCGCATCGCCTCAGCGTACGCATCCGCGCGTCGCTGGCTGGCAGGGCCTCCCTGGGCTCCGAGGTGCACGATCCTGCTGTGCCCCAAGGACACCAAGTGGTCTACGACTGCCCGCATGCCAATGCCATCGTTGGTCCGCACCGACGCCGCCCGCGGCAGCTCGTCGATGGCCGCGGCGGCCACCACTACGGGAATGTCCGGCCGCAATTCCTGCAGCACGGACAAGTCCGGGATCACGCCCACCACCAGTAACGCTGACGCATTGAGGTCCTCGAACGCCTGCACGATCCGGCGATCCGAACGGACTTCCCCGTCCCGGCCCTGGATCACGGCGCTGGACATCAGCCCGTACCGGCCCACGCTGTCCAGTTCCGTCCGCACGGTGTCCACGATGGTGGCGTACAGCGGGTTGTGCAGGTTCGCGACGAGGATGCCTACAAAAGTGCCCTCGTAGGCCGAGAGCGAGCTGGCAACCCAGTTGGGGCGGAATCCCAGGCGTTCTGCGGCTTCGAGCACCCGGGCGCGGCGTTCCAGGCTGACCTTCTCCGGTTTCCGGAAGACGAGGGACACCAAGGCCCGGGACACATCGGCCTCGACAGCAACGTCGGCCATGGTTGGCCGTCGCCGTTCCTCGCCCATGCCCCGTCCTTGTCCTTGTTCCTGCAAGCCTTTGACAGGATATGCGAACAACAGGCAGCCACGGCGCACCGCCGGGCCGCGGGGCAGCTCCGGGCTCCCCAGGTACCGCCGCGACCGCCGCCGGGGACGCTACGCCAGGCGCTTCTTGGTCTCCTCCAGCATCCAGAGGGAGTTTTCCACGGCCTTCTCCTCCTGGGAGAAGACGGCAACGGTGGCGATGCCGTCGAAGTCCACGCGCTTCAACGCGGCGAAGAAGCTGTCCAAGTCGACCTCCCCCTGGCCGTAAGGGAGGTGCTGGTGGACCGTGGCATTCGTGTCCGCAGGGTTGAGCAGGTAGCGCCGTCCGCCGGAGGCCCGGTAATCGAAGGAGTCCGCCAAGTGGAGGTGCTTCAGGTCCGGGCCGGCATACTCCACGATGGTGGCGGGATCGTGGCCCTGGTAGAACGTGTGCGGCACGCAGTACAGGAATCCGACGTTCGGTGAGTTGAGCCCCCGGATCATGCGGACCGCCTCGATGCCGTCCTCGATGAAATCGTCCGGATGCGGTTCGATGTTGAGGTTGATGCCTTCCCTCTCCAGCCGTGGCAGCAGCACCTCCATGGACTTGAGCCACTGCGCTTCGCTGCGTTCGGCCTGCTCGGGCCGGCCGGAGAACTCGGAGTTCATCTGCTCGACGCCCAGTTCCACCGTGATGTCGATGGTGCGCTGCCAGGAACGGAGGGCCGCGAGGCGCTCGTCTTCGTCCGGGCTGGACCAGCGCAGGATGGGCAGGACGGAGGCGATGCGGACACCCGTCTCCTGCAAGGCCTTCTTGAGCTGCTGAACCAGATCGTCGTTGGCGCGGGGGTGGAGGTAGAAGGGGAGGAAGTCGTCCCTCTGGGAGAATTCGATCCATTCGTAACCGAGGTCGGCCACAGTCCGGACCATCTCCGGGATGGGCAGGTGGCGGAAGGGCAGCGGGTCGAGGGCGATTTTCATGGGTGGCTCCTGGTGGTTGTGGTGGTCTGGTTGCGGCCGCGGAGGTGAAGATCGCCCCGGTGGAAATGTCTTCCTCCAGCCGCTCGAGGGACTTGCCCCGGGTCTCGGGGACTTTCGCCGAACGTTGCTACCACGGCAACGACTCCCAGCCTGCGCGAATGCGGGCCCGGAGTCAGCGCCGGCAGGACCCGAGTGGTTTCCGTCGTCATACGGAAGCCTCGGCGCGGATACCGATGGCCTGGCGGAGGGTCCGTGCCGCAAACGGGATGGATTCCTCGCGGGGAAGGTCCCAGTCCTCGTTTTCGATGCAGACAGCCCCGTCGAAGCCGGTTTCCCGGACCGTGGCAAGAAAGTCCCGCCACCAGCGGGCGTCGTGACCGCGGCCTGCTGCGACGAAATGCCAAGGACCGTCGGCCGGAGGCTGCGTGGTGAGGTAGCGGCCGCCCAAAGGCTGTGGCTTGTCTTCCGCCGGGATGAACGTGTACCGGTCATCCAGGACACCCCATTCCGCAATGTTTTCGGGAACCAGGACGGTGTCCTTGGCCGCCACATGCCAGATCCTGCCTGCGAACCGCCGCGCCATGCGGTGCGGGTCGATGCCCTGCCAGAAGAGGTGGCTCGGATCGAGGTTCACGCCAAGGACATCCGATCCCACGGCATCGAGCAGTCGCTCCAAAGTGGCCGGGCTGTAACAGAGCATGTGTGGATGGATCTCCAGTGCGAGCTTCACGCCATGGTCCTCCGCGAAGGCCGCAATCTCCTTCCAATACGGAATCGCCACGGACCACTGGTAATCGCGGACTTCAAGGAGTCCGCTTTCCCAAGGGACCAAGGACCACGTTGGGAGGGTGGCGGTGGGGCCGGAGCCGGCGCTGCCCACCATGGCGTTGAGCCGGTCCAGGCCAAGCTGCGAGCTGAGGACGATCGCATCCCGCAGGTCTTTGTCGTGGGGTATGCGCACTGCGGGGTCGGGGTGGAGCGGATTGCCGTTGGCATTGAGGATGGCCAGATTGGTGCCCGAGTCCGCGAAGGCCTGCAGGAAGTCGTCCCGCAGGGCGCTGCTTCCTGCGAGCGCTCCGGGGTTGCAGTGCGTGTACGGGTTGAATCCTCCGGCCGGCACCTCGGCGTCGGTGATGCCCCACGCCTTCAGTCGGTCCAGGGCTTCGGGGAGGTTGTGGTCGATGAGTGCTGCGAGGTAGAGGCCGACCCTCATCGCAGTGCTTCCTGGGTCATGGAGCGTCCTTGCTTCAGTGATTGAGAATGTCCTTGGTGGGGAATTAGCAAAACTTTAGAGCGGTCTAAAAATTTCTGTCAATATGTCCTATCATTTTTCAGCAACGGGTTATTTCCCATCCCGGACCACCTCCCAGCAGAACCAGGAATGTTCAATGACCATCACCTCCACCACCCCGGAATCGCGCACGCTCCGTGTCGCACTCATTGGCGCCGGCCTCATGGCCAAGTCCCACACCCTCGCCTACAACGCCGTTCCCACGCTGTTCCCGGGCCTGCCGTTCCAGCCCGAACTCAGCGTGCTCGCCGACGCCGACGATGCCCGGGCGGAAGCCGGGGCACGCCATTTGGGCTTTGCCCGATGGACCAGCAATTGGCGTGAAGCAGTCAACGATCCGGACGTGGACGTGGTGGACATCGTCACGCCCAACTGGCTGCACTACGAGATTGCGATGGAAGCAATCGCCGCCGGCAAGCACGTCTATTGCGAAAAGCCGCTGGCCCTGACCGCCAAGGAAGCAAAGGCCATGTGGGAAGCAGCCCGCGACGCCGGTGTGAGAACCATTGTTGGGTTCTCCTACCTGGGGAACCCCGGCGTCCAACTCATCAAGAAGCTGATCGACGATGGCACCCTGGGCGAGCTCTGGAGCATCAAGGGCCACTTTGTGGTGGATGCCAACGCGGATCCATCGCTTCCCCGGACCTGGCACTACGAGCGGGCCAAGGCCGGGCCCGGCGCCCTCGGTGACATCGGATCCCATGTGGTCTCCCTGGTGCAGATGCTCGGCGGACCGGTTACCCGGGTGAACGGGGACCTGGCCACCATGGTGAAGAAGCGGCCCGAGGCGTCCGGCGCCCTCTCCTATGGATCGAAGGCCGCCGCGGACGCACCTCTCCTGCCCGTGGAAAACGACGACGTCGCCGTGGTGCTGGGCCGGCTCCACAACGGGGCCTCAGTGATGATCGAAGCCAATCGCGTGGGCAACGGCCACCCCTTCGACCTCGGACTGGAGGTGTTCGGCTCCAACGGGTCCGTCCGCTTCTCGCAGCAGGATTCCTACAAGGTGGAGCTGCGCCTGCGGGGCAAGGAGCCCGTTGCCCTGGATGGAAACACCACGCTCACCCTCGGTCCGGACCACGGCGACTACGGCGCGTTCTGGCCGTTTCCCGGGGTCACGCTCGGCCTGCATGAGCTCAAGGCCATCGAGATCCGCAACCTCTTCGAAGCCGTCGCCGAGGCGCGCCAGGCCTATCCGTCCTTCGAGGACGGATGGAGGGTCACGGAAGTCCTGGAGGCGGCCGAACGGTCAAGCCGGTCCGGGGCGTGGGAAGCCGTCGCTTCGTAGTGGTGGCAGTCCCCACCTCGCCGCCCCGGGTCACCGGTCCATCGGTCTCGCCCGCCGCAAGGAAACCCCGACGGCGGCTTTCCTCACGTCCGGATACCGGGACACTGTGCAGGTGCTGGGGCTCGACGGCGACGCACCCCCCGTGTGCCTACGACGACGAAGTGGCCTCCTTCTCCATGGTGCCGTTGGCCCGGATGGCGTGCACAGCCCGGAGCCGGCATTGTCACTGCCGCGGCTGTGACAGCCCATCCACCTGGGAAGCAACGGGCCCGGCCGGGAAGCCAATGCCGGGAGTTGCCCTGAGGGCATTGCTTGCCCTGTCAGCGACCACCTGCACATCTGTGCCGGAATCGAGGATGGTGTTGCGGGTAGACGCGGAATCCACCATGACGGTTGTGACGTCCAGGCCGTCGGTTCCCTTGGCCGCCAACAGGGCGTCCACCTGGGCTTCGAAGCAGGATTCACTCGAGGTGGCATGGACATCCTTCGCCACCACGTGGTTGGTGGAGACGAAGTTGCCGGTTCCCTCCTTCAGCCGAATGGCCACGGGCGTTGCGCCCTGCGGTTTGATGCTGTCGGACCCGATGATCAGCGAGAAGTGGTTTGCAACAAGTGAGTTGTCGCTGCCGTCCACGCTGAGGAGTCCACATACGTCGTCAAGGCCGTTGTCGATCCCGAAAAAGGGTGCCCACGGTTCATGGTCGCGGAGGAAATGATTCGTGGCAACAAGGTTTTCTGAACTGTTCGATCCCAGGACCACCATTCCCGGATAGAACGAGTGCAGCCGGTTGTTGGAGATATTGGAGCGGGTGACGCCTTCCAAATGGATGCTGCTGGCACCGCGTGGAAAGACGTTGTTTGCAGTGACCAGGAGTCCGCCGTGGTTCTCGGCATAGATCGAATGGCCCTTGAAACCGGCTCCGATCAGATTGTCGGTGATCTTCGAGGCCTGTCCCCAGCCACGCAGTTCGATGCAGTTGCCGCATTCTGCGATGAAGTTGTCGTGGATGGACAGGGCGTCTGCGTTGTGGATGGTCAGGGCGTTCTCGAGGTAGATGAAACCCATTCCGTTGAAGCGGAAAGAGTCATTGGCGCTGGCCACGAAAATGCCGGTCTTGCCGTTGGCGTACGTGTTTTCGGCCGGCAGTTGGGAGCCGTCCGCGGTGAAGTGCAGGCCATCGATGCAGAAGTTGGCGAACTCCACCGAGCTGATGCGCGGGCTGCCCTCCCGCTTGATGAGGAAAGCCGCTCCCTCGGCTTGCCCGGCGTCGGAGCCGACGGAAAGGTCCACAAGGATCCGGCTCCCGCCGGGCCAGAGCTCGTGCAAGCCGGGCCACTCTTCCTGCGGCACGTTGTACCGGATGCTGGACGACGTGAAGCCATGCCCCGAGCCTTGGATTTTCAGGAAGCTGATGTCGATCAACACCTGGGTCCGCAGGCGGTAGTCCCCCGGCGGCAAGTAGATAGCGCCACCCGGCTTGCCGCCGTCGTTCACGTCGCTGTCCGTTTGCCGTTCCTTGATGTCGGCGATGATGCTGTTGATGACTTCGCCAATGTCCTCGGCCGGGTTGCCGACGGGCCAGGTTGTGACGTCGTAGAAGTTGTTGCTGGTCATGGCTTGTTCCCTCTGTGTGGTGGTCTGGGAGTTGGTGGAGCTACTGGGCAGAGGGTTGGATTTCCGGAAGTCCTGCCTGCAGCTCTGCCAATGTTGGCGGGTTGGCACCCGCCCTGCGTACGGTGATTGCCGCCGCCTTGGTTGCCATATGGCCCAAGGATTCCAGGGCTTTGGGCGTCAAACCTGCGCCGCCGTGCTCAAGGAGCCCGTAAATCAGCGCGGACATATAGGAGTCTCCCGCCCCGATGGTGTCTGCCACCGCCGACCTCACCGACGGAATGACGACTGTTGCGCCTCGCGTCGACAGCACGGAGCCCTCCGATCCCCTGGTGACCACCACAAGGCCCGCGCCGCACTCAAGGATCCTCTGGCGGACGTCTTCGATTGAGAGGCCTGGATAGAGCCATAGTGCGTCTTCATCGCTGAGTTTGACCACGTCCGTGAAGGGGATGAGATCTTCAAAGCTGCTCTTGGCCTCGGTCTGGCTGCCCAGCAGGGCAGGGCGGATGTTTGGATCGAAAGTGATGACGCAGCGCTCATACGAGTGATGGAGCAGCTCCTTGACCCCTGTGGCGCCCGGCTCAAGGAAAGCCGCGATCGAGCCGGTATGCAGGATTTTGGGGAGGCCGGTCGGAGCTGTCCGGGAAAGGTCCCATGCGATGTCGAAGTCATAGAGTGCCGAACCGTCGGGCGCCAGGGTGGCCGTCGCCGTCGCGGTCTTGCCAGGCCGCTTGGAACCGGGGAGGAGCCTCACGCCGGCGCCATGGAGGTGTTGCTCAATCGCGGCAGCGTAGTGGTCCTCGCCCAAGGAGGTAAGCAGGCCGGTTGGTACCCCCAAACGCGCCAACCCGTAGGCGACGTTCGCGGGCGAGCCGCCCGGGTGTTCCACCGAGCCCTGCGGCGAGACAACGATGTCCATGAGCGCCTCGCCAACAACAACCACGTCCGGTATCTGCTGGATGGTGTGCATTGCGGTTTCTCCTTAGGCGAGTGCCGAGACGGTGAGCTTCAGGACCGTTGCCGTGCCGTTCTCTACCACCAGCCGGTTCCTGGTTTGCCCGGGGTGGGGGAAGACAAGATCCGTCAGGACAGCGGTTCCGTCCTGGGCGAAGACTTCCACGGAAGCGTGATCCACCACCACGAGGAGCTTCAGCACGCCATCCACGGGAGCCACCGGCATTGAATCCACCGATGCGAATTTCGCATGGAATCCGGTGTCGCCTGATTGTGTGCGGTCAAGCGTGAGCCGGGAACTGGCCGTGTCGTAGCGCAGGACCGTGCCGAGGGAATGGTCGCTGCTTGCCAGGAGCGTGAATCCCAGGCGTTCCGCGGTTCCGAGGAGTATCTCGGCCTCGATGACCTGGGCGCGGCCTGGTACGGCGTCCGGCAGCTTGAGTGATGAATCCGCCAGTTCCAAGGGACCCTCGATCCAGGGGAACCCGCGGTCCTTGAATGCGGGCAGCACGGGTTGTTGGACCAGGCGCGGAACGCCGCTGACACCCGAGAGGCGGAGCTCCCGGGCCAGGGTCATGGAGGAACGCCACGGGGAGGTTGGCAGGTGGTTGGCGTAATCCCAGTTGTTCATCCACCCGATAATGATCCGGCGGCCGTCCGGGGCGTTGCTGAAGGAGACAGACGCGTAGCAGTCGCGTCCCCAGTCCAGCCACAGGCATTGCTGCAGGGCCTCCGCCCGGGCGCCGGCGTTGGTGACGGCCGAGACCCCGGAAGGCGCCACCAGCGAATCGGTGTCCGCAACGAAGCTCACGCCGTCGAAATCTCCCACGAAGTACTGCCCGCCGGAACCTCCCGCCACCGCGCCGGGATTGACGTTCACAATCAACACCCATTTGACGTTGCCCGGGTGCCCATCTACGGGAAGGGGAAAGAGGTCGGGGCATTCCCATTCGCCTTCGTCGGCGTTGGCTGGCCCGAATTCACTGAGGAAGTCCCAGGACCGGAGGTCCTCCGAACGGTAGAGGACCACTTTTTGCTGCTGGGCCTCGACGGCGGCCATCACCCAATAGGTGCCGTCTTCGCCTTCGTAGCGGAAGACTTTGGGGTCGCGGAAGTGCGCCGAGTTACGGGTCAGGACGGGATTGCCGCTGTACTTGCGCCACGTCATTCCGCCGTCCGTGCTGTACGCGAGGGACTGTGCCTGGGTGCCGCCGTGCGCGGAGGCGTCCTTGAAGGCGCTCGTGTAGACCGCCACCAG
Organism: Paenarthrobacter sp. NPDC089988; assembly: GCF_044748465.1. Taxonomy (NCBI): domain Bacteria; kingdom Bacillati; phylum Actinomycetota; class Actinomycetes; order Micrococcales; family Micrococcaceae; genus Paenarthrobacter; species Paenarthrobacter sp. NPDC089988. The sequence goes on along the minus strand of NZ_JBIVGD010000004.1, from coordinate 238,997 downwards.
GGCTGGTGCTGCGGCCGAGCCGAAACCCGACGTGTTGCCATGGTCCACAACGACGCTGCCGGAGAAGATGTCCTCCGTGGAGTCGCAGGCAATGGCCACAGGGTGTTCGCTCCAGTGCAGCAGATCGGGAGAAGTGGCATGGCCCCAGGACATGTTGCCCCAAACATTTCCGTAAGGGTTGTTCTGGAAGAAGAGGTGGTAGAGGCCGTTGTGAAAAACCAGGCCATTGGGGTCGTTCAGCCAGGTATCCGCCGCCGTGAAATGGATGGCGGGCCGGAACCAGGGAGTGGCCGCCGGGGCTGTTTCCGGGCGTACGGCATCAAGGCTACTGGACATGGTGTGCGTTCCTTTTGGGACGTTGAAGGGTTCGGGTGGGGCTTACCGTGGGGCGGCGATGGATTCGCGCCGGACCAGCGGGCAGCCCAGGACGGTGGGGTGGAGGGCCATTGGGGCAAGGTCCGTCTTTCCCTCGACGGCGTCAATCAGGTGCTCTGTGGCCCAGGCACCCATTTCGTAGTGCGGGAGGGCCACAGTGGTGAGGCCCGGGTACAGGTTCGCCGCGATGAGTTCCTGGTCGTCGAAGCCCACCACGGAGAGGTCCGCCGGAATATTCAGGCCCAACTCCGCTGCGGCGCGGTAGGCGCCCATCGCCATCCGGTCGTTGTAGCAGAACAAGCCCGTGGGCCGGTCCTCCCGGGACAGGATCCGCTTGGCGGCCTCGTAGCCGCCCTGCACTTCGGAAACCTCTGATTCGACAGGTGCCGCGCGGCCGTCGAGCCCTGCCTCCGAAAGCGTGGCCCTGAAAGCGTGGAGGCGCTCGCGGGTGGCGGGAACATCATCGGTGTTGTTGATGAAGCCCACCCGGGTATGGCCCGCCGCAAGCAACGCTCCGACGGCAGCCCGGGCGCCGCCGTCCTCGTCCGGGATCACTGCCGTGATGTTTCCTCCCGTGGCCACGGAGTCCACCAGGACCGAGGGCACGCTGCCGAGGTTGGACGGCAGTTCCACGTTCCGGTGGTACATGGTGGCGTACAGGATGCCGTCCACGCGACGCTCCAGGAGGGCCTGGACATCGGCTTGCCGTGACTCGAGGCTGGCCGAACCCGGAGTGTTGATGATCATCAGGTTGTACCCGCGGGCCTTCGCGGCCTCGTCCGCGCCGAGGATGATCCGTCCGGCGTGCGGAGTGGTGGCGATTTCCTCACTGACCAACCCCAGCATGCCTGTCCGTTGCGTCCGCAGTGCCTGGGCCAGCCGGTTGGGGCCATAGCCGAGCTCCTCGGCAACGGACCTCACCTTGTCCCTGGTTTCAGGGCTGACCCGGGCGTAAGAGACCTCGTTGAGCACATGGGAGACGGTAGTAACGGACACACCGGCGGCGACGGCCACATCCTTGATACCGATGTTCTTGTTGCTCATCTGTCTTCCACGTCCTTATGGTTTGCGATGCCCGGGTAGGGCTATCAGTAGGCTACTCGTTGATGCCGGAGCTGATGCTGCCGGCTAACCCTTGACCGCGCCAAGCGTCATGCCCGCCACAATCTTGCGTTGCAGGAGCAGGGTAAGCAGGATCACCGGGATGGAATAGACGGCCGCGAGGGCTGTCATTGAACCCCAGTCCAGGCCGAACTGCGTCTGGAAGTTCGCGATCACCACGGGTGTGGTCTGGGAACGGATGGCCGTCATGAGCAGTGCGAACAGGAACTCGTTCCACGACGCCAGGAAGGCGAAGATGGCCGTCACTGCGATGCCGCCGGACACCACCGGAATCACCACCCGCCAGAGCGCGCCGAGCCTGCTGCAGCCATCAACGGTTGCCGCTTCTTCCAGGTCCCGCGGGACGGCCTCGAAGAAGCTGGACATGAGCCAGATGGACAACGGCAGCGAGATGGTGGTGTGGGCAATGGACAGTGCAATAGGCGTGTCCGCAAGGCCAATCGAGGCCATCATGGACGCCAGCGGAATGCCGATGGCCACCGGCGGCACCATGCGCGTCACCAGTGCGGCCATAATGAACACCCTGCCGCTCGGGGTTTTGTAGCGGGTGATGCCGTACGCCGCGGGGACAGCCAGTACCAGGGAGAGCAACGTGCTGATCACCGCAGTCTGGATGGAGTTGATGAACGATGCCACCACTCCGCCCCTGCCCAGCGCATTGATGTAGTTCTCCAGCGTCCATTCCTTCGGGAGGATGGTAGGCGGGACGGCGATGGTATCGATCGGCGTCTTGAAGGACGTGAACAGCAAGTACAGGAACGGGAAACTGTACAGCACCATGGCGGCCGCCAACAGGATCCAGAGGATGGTCCGGGTGCTCCGGCGTCCGGCTTCGAGCCCTTCGCGGTTGGCTCCGCGGCGCCTGCGCGGCGGCCGGGCATCGGAAGCGTTCGACGACGGCACCCGCGGTCCGCTGTGTTCTGCAGTTGCGCTGGGGTGCTTTGCCGCCGCGAGCCGGACGGCGATGCCCGTTGCGCGCGCCGGTGAGGCGGAAGCCGTACCCGTCCTGCCGCCGTCGTACGTGGATTCTGCGGTGCTCATCAGCTGTCCTTTCCTGGCCGCCAAATGGTGGCCACCGCGAAGAAGGCGACGGCGAGCATCGCGATGAGGTAGATGGTGCCCATGGCGCTTGCGAGGCCCGGATCGCCGAAGCGGATCATGGTGCGGTAGATCAGCAGGCTCATGGTTTCGGAGGCAGACTGGGGGCCGCCGTTGGTCTGGATAAGGATGGTATCGAAGGCCCTTGCGGCGTCGATCCCGCGGACCACCAGCGCTACGGCGATCACGGGCCGCAGCAGCGGGATGATGATCCGGAACAGCAGGTCCGGTGCCCGGGCGCCATCCAGGCGGGCTGCCTCGATGAGGTCGCCGGGGATGTTCTGCAGGCCCGCGAAGAGAACCAGGCACATGAAGGAGGTGGTGAGCCAGATGTCCGGGATGGCCACGGAGAACAACACAATGTTGGGGTCGGACAACCAGCCGATCTGGTTCGGATTCTCCAGGAGTCCGGCTTGGTGGAGGAGGGTTCCGATGAGGCCGAAGTTGTCGATCATCAGGAACTTCCAGAGCAGGCCGGCCACGATCGGGGCGATCATCAACGGGTACAGGAAGACGGTCCGCCAGATCTGGGACTTCTTGCCCAAGGCGGTGAAGAGGAGGGCCATGCCCAGACCGAGGGCGAACTCCAAGGTCACCACCACCACGGTGTAGGCGATGGTCCGCCAACCTGCGCTGGTGAAGGCCTCGGAAGTAAAGGCTGTCACGTAGTTCTGGAAGCCCACGAAGTCGCGGGGTCCGCCGGCGATGGGAGAGATCTTGAAGAAGCTGTCTGCCACCAGGCGGAACAGCGGGTAGGCGACGAAGACTGCCAGGAACAGAGCCGCTGGCGTCATCAGGAAGAGGGCGAAGCGGCGATCGGAGATACGCACGGTTTTCTTTTCTGCTGGGTATGTTCTGGTGGTTGGGGCCGCGGCCGGCACTGTCCTTTGCGGACGGTGCCGGCCGCGGAGTCTTTATTTCAGGAGGTCCTGGATCTGCTTCTTGGCGTCGGCCAGGAGGGCCGAGGTGTCGCCGCCGGCAACCGCCTTCTGGAGCAGCGGGATCAGGACGGTGTCAACAATCTGCTGCCACTTGGCCGTTGCCGGACGGGTAGCCGTGGCCGGAGCGTTGAGGGTTTCGATGAGCGGCTTGAAGCTCTCGTAGCCCGGCTGGTCCTGGTACTTCTCGAACGCGCTGATGCGGGAGGCAAGGCCGAGCTTCGAGTCGATGCCCATGCTGTTGTAGTCGTAGGCGCACTTGACGAACTTCTTGGCTGCCTCGGTGTTCTTGGTCGCCTTGGGAACGGACAAGTACCACGGTCCCGGGACACCCGCGACGCCGGCGCTGCCGCCAATCATTGCTGCGGCTCCCACCTTTCCTGCCACCGGGGAATCGGCGGGGATCTGGCGGTAAGCGTGGGCCCAGAAACGGGTCATGGCGGTCTTGCCCTGGTTGAACAGGTTCTGTGCTGCCGCCCAGTCCACCTGCGCTGCGCCACTGGGGGCGTCCTTGGCCAGGCTCACGTAGAAGTCGAGCGCCTGCTTGTGGGCGGCATTGTCGATCACCACGTTGTTGTCCTTGTCCAGGACCATGGGGGAGCCGGCCTGGAGCACATGGGCCAGCCACTCGGTTTCCACGGCACCCTTGACATCCGTGCCGAACATTCCGTCCTTGGTGAAGAACTCGGAGACGTCCTGGTACTGCTTCCAGGTCTTGGGGGCAGCCAGTTCATAGCCGTACTTGGCCTGGAAATCAGCCTTGTTCTTGGCGTCCTCGAACAGGTCCTTGCGGTACAGGATGATCTCGGCGTTGGTCCAGGCCGGCATGCCGATGAAGTGGCCGTCCACATTGGCTTCCTTCACCAGGGCAGGAAAGATGTCCCTCTTTGCCTCGTCGGTGAACAACTCGTCGATGGGCTGGACGGCGTCCTTGAAACTGGGGAGCCACACTGAGTCGAGGGCTGCCACGTCGAAGGAGACGTTGCCGGAGGAGAACTCGCTGGAGAGACGGTTGAACATGCCGTCGTAGGGGAGTTCCACGAAATTGACGTTGACTCCGGCTTCCTTCTTGCACTGTTCGGCTACGCCCGTCAGCTCGGCATGGCCGCCGGCTTCCACCAGCACGTTGACGGTGCTCGAGCCGCCCGATCCGCTGGACGATGGTGCGGGTCCGCCGGCGCCACAACCGGTGGCTACGAGTGCGACGGCGGTGCACAGCCCGCCGAGGGAGACGAGCTTGGAGATGGTCTTTCGAGTGGACATCGCTGTCGACTCACTTTCTCTTGAACGGAAATTGCAGAGAGGTGGTGGGGAATGCTTTTGGCTTTGAAAAATCGTTTTGCCAAAACGACTTGGCAATGACACTAGGGCCGGGTGGGCGGATGTGTCAACGGTGTTCGGGGAAATTTTTCGGCCCCTTGACGCCGGAGATTTTGCGGCCATAAAGTGATCCCCGCCGCAGGGCAAATCGTTTTGGCAAATTTTGGCTGATTTGGCAAGTGTTTGGCACGGCTCTTCCCGCTCGGCCCGCACCTGTTTGCGCCGACCGCACCCGTACCCCGGGGTGCGTGGGCTTGGGTCGCACCTGTTTGCGCCGATCGCACCCGTACCCCGGGGTGCGTGAGGCGGGACAGGGTGCGGTGGTCTCGACGAAGGGGTGCGCCGGGCGGGAACGGGTGCGCGGGGGGTTATGTCCTGGGGTCGCACCTGTTTGCGCCGATCGCACCCGTACCCCGGGGTGCGTGGGCGGGGGTCGCACCGGTTTGCGCCGATCGCCCCCGTACCCCGGGGTGCGTGAGGCGGGACCGGGTGCGCCGGGGGTTATGTCCTGGGGTCGCACCTATTTGCGCCGATCGCACCCGTACCCCGGGGTGCGTGAGGCGGGACCGGGTGCGGTGGTCTCGCCGAAGGGGTGCGTGAGGCGGGAACGGGTGCGCTTACCCGGGGAGGACCGGCCGCGCTCGAGCACTCATGAGGGTCCCTCCACTCACAAATCCTGCATCCGCCGACGCCAACCACAATCCAAGATCCCCAACGAATCAAAGGAGAACCATGGATCCATCCACATCCCTCAGCCGCAGGAGCATCCTCCGGTTGATCCCCGCAGCGGCGGTTGCTGGCACCGCCGTCGTGCTTTCCGCCAAGGAGGCACTGGCCAAGGACAGCCAACCGGCACGAAACCGGGAGCACTCCGCCGAGGCCATGCAGGCACCTCGGGGGCATCGCAGCATCATCGGAGTGCTCTAGAAGCAAGCGGTCAGCAACACCATCAACGCAAGTACCAGGCCACTCAAGCACTACCCCCAACGATGTGAGGAGAACACGCAGTGACCACTGTTTACGACGTCACCACCTGGTCCGTCCCCGGCAATCCGTCCGCCACGCCCTTCAACGATATTGGGCTGATCATCAACAGCATCATCGCCGATGTGAAATCCCAGCAAACCAACCAGGCATCCAAACCCGGAGCGGTCATCTACATCCCGCCCGGAGACTACTCGCTGAAGACCCGCGTCAACGTTGACATCAGCTTCCTCACGATCAGGGGCTCCGGGCACGGCTTCACCTCCAGCAGCATCCGCTACAACGCGGGCAACACCTCAAGCTGGCACGAGATCAATCCAGGCGGCAGCCGCATCCGCGTGGAGAACACCGACGGCAACACCGATGCCTTCAGGGTGTACCGCACGGGCGATCCACGGCTCAGCTCGATCGTTTTCCAAAACTTTTGCCTGGACGGGGTGTCCTTCAACTCCAACCAGAACTCCTACGTGAACGGTAAGACGGGCATCCGCTTCGATTCGGCCAACGACTCCTGCCGTGTGGAAGGCATGGGCATGGTTTACCTGGAGCACGGCCTGGTGGTCCGGGACACGGACGCGCTCAACGTGAGCGGGAACTTCCTGGCAGAGTGTGGCAGCTGCGTCGAACTCACGGGATCCGGGCAGGCCTCCAAGGTGACGGACAACTTGATCGGCGCAGGGTACGTGGGCTTCTCCATCTTCGCCGAAGGGCACATGGGCCTGCTGGTCAGTGCAAACAACGTGTTCCCCCGCGGCAAGAGCAGCGTCCACTTCAAGAACTGCACACGGTCGTCCATCACGGCCAACAGGTTCCACGCGTTCTATCCGGGAATGGTGAACTTCGAAGGCAGCTGCATGGAGAACCTTGTAGGCGCCAACCATTTCCTTCGGCAGATGGAACCCTTCGATCCCCTCAAGCCGTACAACAACGGACTCGATGACCTCTTCGGACTGGTCCACATTGCGGGCAGTGGAAACACGGTGACCGGAAACCATTTCAGCTACGACGTCCCGTCCGGCTCCGTGAGTCCGTCCGGCCAGAAACCCACCATCATCCTGGTGGCCTCGGGCGCCAACAATTACATCGCCGCGAATAACACGGTGTCCTCCGTGGCGGCGAACACTGTGGTGCTGGATGGCTCCACCACTGGAACCAAGGTGCTGGACAGCGGCGGGACAGGCGAATTCGTGCATTACTCCAGTTCCTATTCGTTCCGGGCCACACCCTGATCCGACGCGAAGGAAGCAGGACTGTCAATGAGGACAAGACGCACCAAACCAAGCGTGCACGCCACGGTGGCGGCCGCCGTCGTTGTTTCATTTGCCGTGGTCCTGGCCGCGGCCATCGTACCCACACCCGCGCATGCCAGCGATCCTGATCCGGCGACTCAGCAGTACCGTCCCTACCTGCATTACACGCCCGTGAAGAACTGGATGAACGATCCCAACGGGCTGGTCTACTACAACGGCACCTACCACATGTACTACCAGTACAACCCCTCCGGAACCACGTGGGGGAACATGAGCTGGGGCCACGCGAGTTCCACGGATCTCCTGCGCTGGACCGAGCAGCCACTGGCCATTGCCCAGACGTTCAACGGCAGCAGCCAGGCCACCGAGGACATCTTTTCCGGATCGATAGTGGCGGACACGCAGAACACCAGCGGATTCGGGACAGTACAGAATCCGCCCTTGGTGGCCATCTACACCAGCAACTTCACTGGCAGCCACCCCACGCTCGCCGGCAAACAAGCACAGTCCCTGGCGTACAGCACGGACAGCGGCCAAACGTGGACCAAGTACGGGGGCAATCCTGTCCTCAACAGGAACACCAGCGACTTCCGCGATCCGAAGGTGTTCTGGTACCAAGCCCGTTCGTACTGGGTGATGGCGGCTGTCGAGGCCAATGAACACCGGGTCCTGTTCTACAAGAGCACCGATCTCAAGAACTGGACCTATCTGAACGACTTCAAGCCGGCCAACGCCACGGGCGGTCAGTGGGAGTGCCCCGATCTCTTCCCGCTGGCGGTGGACGGGAATCCGAACAACACCAAGTGGGTCCTGGTGGTCAACATCAACCCCGGTGCAGTGGCCGGTGGCAGCGGGGGCCAGTACTTCGTGGGCAGTTTCGACGGCACCACCTTCACTTCGGAAACCACCGATCCGGCTGATGTTCCGCCGCCGGGAAACCTCCTCGCAGGGTTCAACGGCGGCAACTACAACGGATGGACGGTTTCCAACGACCCGGCCAACCCAATAGGTCCGTGGGGGAACTCTCCAGCCACGGGAACGCTCCCTGGACAACAGGCAGTGTCAAAGTCCATCGGTGCCGGCCTCGTCAACGGTTTCAACGGAGGAGACAACCCCACCGGCACCATGGAGTCTGCACCTTTCACGGTCACCAAGGACTACATCAATTTCCTGGCCGGCGGCGGCAACCACCCGCGGCAAGCCGGAGAACAACCAGGCAACACGCCACCGCCGGGCTACTTGCTGTTCGACGGCTTCGAGTACCCCGGAACCCTGAGCTCAGCCGGCTGGCAGCTGACCGGAGACTTCGAGGCGGCCAGGAACCCCTCCACTGTGGGGGGTGAGTACGCCATCGGAAAACGCATCAACACCTTCGAGGGCGGCCCCAATGCGGACAACAACACGGGAACCGTCACCTCCCCGGAGTTCTACCTCACCAACACCAACATCGGATTCCTGCTGGGTGGCGGCAGCCGCACCGACGGCTCGCTCCAAGTGGAACTGCTGGTGGGCGGCGTTCCGGTCCGGACCACCACGGGCAGCAACTCGGGTGACCTGAACTGGAAGAACTGGGATGTCTCGCAGTACTACGGCCAGATCGCCCGGGTCCGGATCGTGGACAACGCCACCGGTGCGTGGGGCCATCTGACCCTGGACAACATGGTCCTCGGCTCGGAACCTGCCAAGCCGCGGAGCAGTGAAACCACGGTGAGCCTTATGGTCAACGGCCAAGCGGTCCGCACCACCACGGGTTCCGACTCTGAACACCTGGACTGGAAAACGTGGGATGTCAGCGGGTTCAAGGGCAGCCAGGCCACCATCCGGATCGTGGACAACAACCGCGGCGGTTGGGGGCACATCCTGGCCGACGAGTTCGTCGCCTCGGACATCACCCGGCTTGAGCAGCACGATTGGCTGGACTGGGGCAAGGACTACTACGCCGCCGTTTCCTTCAGCAATGCGCCGAACGGGAAACGGATCATGCTGGGCTGGATGAACAACTGGGACTATGGCCAGTCAACGCCAAGCAGCACATGGCGGGGCACCATGGCCCTTCCCCGTGAAGTGACCCTCACCCAAACCAGCCAAGGTCCACGGCTCAGCCAGAAAGCGGTACAACAGGTGGACACCCTGAAGAACACGGCAGCGGCCCACACCGCGTCCGCGCAGGACATGGCTCCGGGAACCAGCAACCTCCCCATCACAGGTGACGTCGTCCAGCTCGATGCCGAGTTCTCACCCGGAACAGCCTCGGCCTTTGGCTTGAAGGTGCTGGGTAACGGGACCGAAGCAACCAGGATCGGATATACAACAGCCTCCGGCCGCCTCTCCATCGACCGGACCAACTCCGGGAACGAAGGCTTCCACCCCGCCTTCGCCTCGGTTGACGATGTGCCCGTCCAGCTCATCGACGGGAAGCTCAAGCTTCGGCTGTACGTGGACCGGGCCTCCGTGGAAGTTTTCGCCCAGGACGGCTTGGCAACCCTGACGGACCAAGTCTTCCCGGTAGCGGGCGCCAATGGACTGGCCCTCTTTTCGGAAGGAGGCACCGCGCGGCTGGAAAGCCTGACAGCCACGCCGCTCAACAAAGCGATGTGGTGACGTTCGGTTAAAGCACGACGGCGGCTGGTTCCGTAGGGCGCGAAAGCCCACCAGCCGTCGTCGTACGTCCCCCGAGCCGCCGTGCCCGGATCAACCGTCTCGAATCCGGCTCCAGACAGGCGGCGAGTTGGCCCGGTGGCCACGAGCTCGAGGTGACTTTCGCGGCGCCGGCCAAATCTTGAGCAAATCTTGAGATGACCCGGCGTCGTTCTTGAGGGCCCCGTCCGATGGTTGAACTGTCAGCCAAGCGGGCTGACGGGAACCCTTGGAAGGACTGCCGACATGCCTGACCAGATCATCCTCCCGTCCTCGAACACAGGCACGGCCCGTTCAGCGGCCGAGTCCCGTCCTGGCGGAGCAGGGGAGGGATTCCACTCCGGTGGTGACGGCCAGAACCGCGCAGTGACGTCGGTCCGCGAAACGTTCAACCCCCTGGGTGTGGGCCTCCGGAGCATCTGGCCCCAATCGGTGTGCGGCTACTAGGAACTTCCGGAACGTGGCCTTGAGCCTGATCCGGTGGCACCATGGTGTGCACGCCATGAGTGATCAGGAGGCTTGCCATCAAGGAAGAGATGAAGAAGGCTGCGGACGCTGCCGAGGAAGCTTCGAACTCGCGGGCTTTTGAAACAGCGGCCCGTTCGGGTTTTGCCGTCAGCGGGATCCTGCATGTGCTGATCGGTGTCATCGCGCTGCAGCTGGCCTTTGGCAACGGCGGTGAAGCCGATGTCTCCGGCGCGATCGCCCAACTGGCTTCCCAGCCTTTCGGCCCTCTCCTCTTGTGGGTCTCCTTCGCAGCCTGTGCCGCGCTGGCCCTCTGGCAACTGACCAACGCCATCTTTGGCCACCGCAGGCAACCGAACCCCAAGCTGACCAAGCGCCTCTCCGAAGCGGGCCAGGCCATCGTCTTCGCGGGCCTGGCGCTGACCATCATGTCCTTCGCAGTGGGCCAAGCCAAGAACAGCCGTGAATCCACCAGCGACGGGACGGCCACGCTCATGCAGGCTCCCTTCGGAGTGGTGTTGCTGGTGGCCGTCGGCGCGGGCATCATGATCGCCGGCATCGTCTTCGCGGTCCGTGGTTTCACGCGGTCGTTCAAGAGAGACCTGGTCCTTTCCTCCCGGAAGGGTTTCCGGACCTTCCAAATAGTGGTTGGCACCGTGGGGTACATTGCCAAAGGCATCGCCCTGCTGCTGGTTGGCTTGCTGGTGGTCATTGCCACAGTGTCCGCCCGGCCCGAGCAATCCACTGGCCTGGACGGCAGCCTCAAGGCCCTCAAAGAGCAGCCCTATGGGCCGTACTTGTTGGTGGCGGTGGCTGTTGGCCTGATCGCTTACGGCCTGTTCCTCATGGTGAAGGCCAAGACGATGCGCGCCTGACACGGTTTGCCGGGAGGCTCGAGGGGTACAGCCTCAGTGAGAGGCAATGTACCGCTAACAGACACTGAAAAGGGGCGCCCCCATGACCCATAGCGATCCGAACCAAGGCCATCGACTCACCTCAGCTCCCAAGGATCCCCGGAGCGGCTACCACTCCGGGGAGTTTCCGCAGCAGGAACAGAAGCAACCCGGCCTGACCAAACCGCTGAACCCGCAACCGGACCACGGTGAGTCCAGTTACGTTGGACATGGCCGCCTTGACGGCAAAACCGCGCTGATCACGGGCGGCGATTCCGGTATCGGCGCCGCCGTCGCCATCGCCTATGCACGTGAAGGCGCCAACGTAGCCATCAGCTACCTTCCTGAGGAAGAAGACGACGCGCGTTCGACGGCGGAGTGGGTCCGTGAGTGCGGGGCGCGGGCTCTGTTGCTGCCCGGCGACGCGCGCGACGAAGGATTCGCGGCGGAGATTGTGGAGCGCACGGTCCAGGAGCTCGGTGGCCTGGATGTCGTGGTCCTGAACGCGGCCTACCAGAAGAACCGCGAAGGCCTGGAAACCATCCCCACCGAGGAGTTCGACCGTGTCTTCAAGACCAACCTCTATTCGCTGATCTGGACCGCGCAGGCCGCCATTCCGCATCTGGGACCCGGTTCATCGATCATAGTCACCGCGTCCATCCAGGCGTTCAACCCCTCGGCCCAGTTGGTGGACTACGCCATGACCAAGGCCGCCCAGGTGGCTTTCACCAAGGCGATGTCCCAGGAGCTGGGCCCCAAGGGAATCCGCGTCAACGCCGTGGCACCCGGACCCATTTGGACTCCGTTGATTCCCGCAACGGAGTGGCCGGACAAGCTTCCATCCTTTGGCCAGGACACGCCTTTGGGCAGGGCAGGCCAGCCTGCCGAGCTGGCGCCGGCCTATGTACTCCTTGCCTCGGACGAGGGATCCTACATTTCGGGCGCTGTGCTTCCTGTTACAGGCGGCAAGGGCCTCTGACCTCAGCGAACGGAGTCTTTCACGAATGATCGCCGTACTGGTTATCGACATGCAGAATGCCTTCTTTGAGGAGCCCGCTTTGCAGAGGCGCCAGGAAGAGGTGGTGGCCGCCTGCAATGCCTTGACCAGTGCCGCACGCCAGGCTGGAGCTGAGGTTCTCCTGGTGGTGACGGAGCATGAAAGGGACAAGTCCACCTGGAGCCTCAACATGCTGGACGATGATCAAGGCTTCATCTTCAGGGGCAGTGAGCAAGCCGACGTCGTGCCCGGGCTCCTGGCAGAAGGTCTTCCCCGGATGGTCAAGACCCGGGACAGCGCCTTTATGGGTACGGACCTATCCCTGCGGTTACGGAACTGGAATGTGGATACCGTGATCCTGGCCGGGGTCTCAGCCCACAACTGCGTTGCGCAAACAGCCGCCGATGCCTTCGCCCACAACATCCGGGTCATCTACGCGGCGGATGCCATCGCAACGGAGAACCCGGAGTCCGCCGAGGGGATCCTCCGCCTTCTGGTCCGCGAGTACCGGCAGCGGGTGCTGCCACTGGACGACGTGCTGGCGCTGTTCCAGTCCCCAGGCTGACTGCCCCTCGAAGCTATCAGGACACCCAGGCCCGCCGTACGGAGCCCCGTACGGACGTCGTGCGCACCAGATGTGGACAAACAAGAACCCGGAGACAGGAACGGCTGTCTCCGGGTTCTCTCTTTGCGTGGGCTGGTTCTGTGGCCTACGGATGTCCGGTGCCTGCGGCCTCGTCACCCGGTTCGGAGGAGAAAGGCCGATCTGCGGGTACATCTTCCGTGTTCTTCTCGTCCAGTTCCGCATCGGCGGAGGGGACAGTCTTCTCGGAGTAGTCGCCTGCGGTGTAGTCGCCGCCGGCGTCGTCCTTCAGTGCCTCAGGAGAAGCACCTCCAGTTCCGTAATCGCCCTCGGGGTACTGGCCTTCCAGTTCTTCGTTGGTGCCGCCCGTGTTTTCGTCAGCCATGGTGTGCCCTTCGGTTGGTGACCATGCCCCAGATCAGCAGCACGATGATGGAACCGCCGATGGCCAGGAGCCAGGTCCGAATGGCGAAGAATTCCGTGAGTCCCTCGCCGAAGATCAGGCCTCCGATCCAGCCACCCAGCAAGGCGCCCACGACGCCGAGCAGGAGGGTTACCAGCCAGCCGCCGCCTTGGCGTCCCGGCAGGATCAGTTTGGCGATGGCCCCAGCCAGGAGGCCGAGCAAAAGAAATCCAAAGAAACCCATTTTTGCTCCTTCTTTCTTGATGGTGAAAATTTCAGGAACCGGTGAAAAGGTGTGGATCACCGGGTTTTATATATGGGTTCCCGGGCGCTGTAATTGAAACTTCGTCGCGGCCCGGTGAATGGGGGGATGAAGTGGTGTCCGCAATGAGCGATTCATTTGTTAAATGCAGCCAAGAGCACTCCTGCCGATCTGATTCGACGTCGGTACTACACCAGTAACGCTAGCCGCTCGCGGGGGTAACAGCAAGTAACCTGATTATTCCCTGGTTCGCGTTGCCGCAGGCTCTTGGGGTTGCTGCATCTGCCCAGTTGGGCCCCTATTTCTTGTCGAACAGGTCCTTCGCGGCGTCCTTGACCTTCTCTCCGGCCTGCTTCAGGTTTGCGGAGGCCTGGTCGCCTTGACCCTCTGCCTGCAGTTCCGGGTCGCCGGTAGCCTCGCCGGTTTTTTCCTTGGCCTTTCCGCCGAGTTCTTCGGCGGCATTCTTGATCTTGTCACCCAGTCCCATGGTTTTCACTCCTCGGGTTGCGATGTCCTTGCCTGCGGTTTTCCGCTGGTTGGCATAAGAGTTTAGTCGCTATGGGCAATTCGGCAAATGCGCCGTCATTTCGCCCCCCGAAACATGCGTGACAGTGTGTCTTGGTGGGTACTAGGGTCATTAAGGGAAATGGCACCTCGAAAGGAGTGATTCCTGTGAAAGGGAAGATTTTGTTCGCGGCGGGTGTGGCTGTGGGCTACGTGTGGGGATCCAAGTCCTGGCCGGAGGTGTACCGGCGGATCCGGGGAGGCTCGGAGAAGGTGTGGAAGAACCCGGAGGTGCAGGAAAACGTCCAGCACGCCGCCGAAACCGTCCAGGAATCGGTTCCGGACATCCTGGACAACCTCTATGCGGCCGGCAAGAAACTCATGGAGAAGGCCGAGACCATGTTCCCGGGCATTCTGGACTCAAAGAACGGCCAGCACTCTACAGACAAGCCCGCCACGGTTCCTACGGTCAAGGGTGATGTCGTCTCCGATCCCGCGCTCGACGACACCACGGGCAGCGACTGGACGGACGAGGGTGGAGCAGCCCCTGAAGGCCCGGCCACCAATACACCGCCCAAGGCCTAGCCGGGCCGCGGTCAGCCTAGCCGGGACGCGCTTGCCGTTGGCGGCGCACCCAGGGCGAGGGCCGGCGTCGGGCACTAACGCCCGACGCCGGCTCCGGCGTTAAGCGGTCCGCTCAACGGCCCTGAGAATCGCCTCACCCAGTTCGGCGGGCTTGGTGAACTGGGGCCAGTGTCCCGTGGGCAGGTCGACGAGTTCGACGTCGCGGACGCGGGCCAGTTCCTCAGTGAACGGATGCCCGGCGTCCATCATTTCGGTGAGCATGGCGGACGGGAATTCGCACGCGATGATCGTGGCCGGGACCTCGTAGCGGCGAACGTCGTGGAGACGCTGCTGGTCGTAGGCCACTCCCTTGGGCTGCGGAATTGCCCGTGCGCGGAACATATCGCGGAGTTCGTCTGTCAGGTCCATCAGGTCCGCGTCCTCGAAGCCTTCCCAGGGCGGCAGGGGAATGTCATCACCATCATTCGGCAGTTCGTCGTTGATGACAGCACCCTCTCCGAGCGGTCCACTGTCCACATAGATGGCGCGGGCAATACGGTCCGGGCGGGCATCTGCAACGCCATGGATGATGGCGCCGCCGCCCGAGTGCCCCACCAGGACCACGTCACCGTCCAGCGAATCAACCTTTTCGATCACCGCATCGATGTGCGTCCGCAGGCCGATCCCGGACCGCGGAGCGTCTGGCGCCTCCAATCCCGGCAACGTCAACGGATGAATCGTGTGGCCCGCATCCACGAGGGCAGGTGTTACCTCCTCCCATGACGAAGCGTCCAACCAAAAACCGGGTACCAGGATGATGTCCATGCCCCCGACCCTACGGGAGGCCACTGACAGAATGAACCACTTCTGCTGGATTATCCCCCGGACCACTCGGGGCAAACCTCGGATTCACGCGGGCCGGGGCCCAAGCGAATGATCCAGCAAACCGTTGACGATCAACAAGGGGGTTGACGCCACCAGCAAACCGGGCCATAGTTTTCGTATACGATTTCGTACCTGATAGCGAAGGCCATCAGATATTTGGAGGGAGCGGTTCGTGACAGTGGAGTTCCGGACGCAGGAGTTGGGCCAGGATGTGCTGGACCGGACGCGCAAGGTGATCGCGGTCCATATCAATTACCCGAGCCGTGCTGCCCAGCGTGGACGGACTCCCGTGCAGCCGTCCTACTTCCTGAAGCCGTCGTCGTCGCTGGCGTTGGGTTCGGCCGAGGCGCCGGGCACGGTGGAGCGTCCGGCCGGTTGCGAGCTGCTGGGTTACGAGGGCGAGATCGCCTTGGTGATCGGCAAGGCTGCCCGCCGCGTTGGCTTGGATGACGCGTGGAGCCACGTCGAGTGGGTCACAGCCTCCAACGATCTCGGCGTCTACGACCTCCGGTACGCGGATAAGGGCTCGAACGTCCGGTCGAAGGGCGGCGACGGCTTCACTCCGGTCGGTCCGGCCCTGATCCCGGCAGACGCCGTGGACCCCGCACGGCTGCGGATCCGGACCTGGCACAACGGCGAACTCGTCCAGGACGACACTACCGAGGACCTGCTCTTCCCCTTCGCCCAGCTCGTCGCGGACCTCTCCCAGCTGCTGACGCTGGAGGAGGGCGACATCATCCTCACCGGCACCCCCGCCGGCGCTTCGGTCGCTGCGCCGGGGGACGTCGTCGAAATTGAGGTCACCGCTGGTGATTTCAGCACCGGACGCCTGACCACCAAGGTGACGGAAGGTACGACGCCGTTCGCGGACTTTGGTGCCCGCCCCAAGACCGATGACACCCAGCGGGAAGAGGCCTACGGCTCCCGCGAAGCCGCCGGACTGGCACCGGTCGCGAGCGCGCTGACCCCGGAGTTGAAGGCCAAGCTGGAATCCGTCGCCACGGCCACGTTGTCTTCGCAGCTGCGCAAGCGCGGGCTGAACAACGTGAGCATCGACGGCCTGCAGGCCACCCGCCCGGACCGCAAAGTGGTGGGCCTGGCCCGCACCTTGCGCTACGTGCCCAACCGCGAGGACCTCTTCAAGACCCACGGCGGCGGATTCAACGCCCAGAAACGCGCGATCGATTCGGTGAACGAGGGCGAAATCCTGGTGATGGAAGCCCGCGGAGAGAAGGGCACCGGCACCGTGGGTGACATCCTGGCCCTGCGCGCCCAGGTCCGTGGCGCCGCTGCGATCATCACCGACGGCGGCGTTCGTGACTACTCCGCCGTGGCGGACCTGGAGATGCCCACCTACTTCGCCAACCCGCACCCTGCGGTCCTCGGTCGCCGGCACATCCCGTGGGACACAGACATCACCATCGCCTGCGGCGGCGCGACCGTGCAGCCCGGGGACATCATTGTGGCCGACTCCGACGGCATCCTGGTCATCCCGCCGGCCATCGCCGAGGAACTCGTGGATGACTGCATCGCCCAGGAAAAAGAGGAAGTGTTCATCTTCCAGATGGTCCAGGAAGGCAACAGCGTGGATGGCCTTTACCCGATGAATGCCCAATGGCAGGCCCGGTACAAGGAGTGGCTTGCCACGGAAGGAGCCCAAGGTGACTGAAACCGCCGTCGGGAGCAAATCCCAGCAAGCGTATGAGGCCGTGAAGGCCCGGATCGTAGAGGGTACCTACACGCCAGGTTACCGGCTGGTGCTCGCGAAGATCGCCGAGGACCTTGGGTTCAGCGTGGTCCCGGTCCGCGAAGCGATCCGCCGGCTGGAAGCCGAAGGGCTCGTGAAATTCGAACGGAACGTCGGCGCCACGGTCTCCGGGATCGATCCCACCGAGTACCTCTACACCATGCAGACCTTGAGCATCGTGGAGGGCGCAGCCACCGCGTTGTCCGCACCGCTCATCGATCCCGCCACGATCGCCCGGGCCCGTGCGGTCAATGCCGAGATGCGGGAGTGCCTGGAGCACTTCGACCCGGTCCGGTTCACCACCCTGAACCAGGACTTCCACAGCGTCCTCTTTGAACACTGCCCCAACCCGCACATCCTTGACCTGGTCCACCGCGGCTGGAACCGGCTGGCGTCCCTGCGCTCGTCCACGTTCCGCTTCGTCCCAGGCCGGGCCCAGGAATCCGTGCGCGAACACGAGGCCCTGCTCCAGCTCATCGAGTCCGGAGCGGACGCCGACACCATCGAAAAGGCAGCCCGCCAACACCGCGCCGCCACCCTCGACGCCTACCTGGCAACCACCAACTAAAGGAACTCAACGATGACGACCTCCGTAGAAACCACCAAGCATTACGTCCCCGAGAATCTCCCTACGCACATCCAGCACTTCATCAACGGCGAATTCGTTGATTCGGTGTCCGGGAAGACTTTCGATGTCCTGGACCCGGTGTCCAACCAGAACTACGCCACCGCCGCTGCGGGCCAGAAGGAAGACATCGACCTGGCTGTCGCGGCTGCCCGTGAAGCGTTCGTGAACGGTCCGTGGCCGAAGATGAAGCCGCGTGAGCGCGCCCGGGTGCTGAACAGGATCGCGGACGCGGTCGAGGCCCAGGAAGCCCGCCTCGCCGAGCTCGAGACGTTCGACACCGGCCTGCCGATCACCCAGGCCAAGGGCCAGGCCCTGCGCGCTGCCGAGAACTTCCGTTTCTTTGCTGACCTGATCGTGGCGCAGTTCGATGACGCCATGAAGGTCCCCGGTTCGCAGATCAACTACGTGAACCGCAAGCCGATCGGCGTCGCGGGTTTGATCACCCCGTGGAACACCCCGTTCATGCTCGAGTCCTGGAAGCTCGCTCCCGCCCTGGCCACCGGCAACACCGTGGTCCTGAAGCCAGCCGAATTCACCCCGCTGTCGGCGTCCCTGTGGGCCACCATCTTCAAGGACGCCGGCCTGCCCGATGGTGTGTTCAACCTGGTCAACGGCCTGGGCGAGGAAGCCGGCGACGCGTTGGTGAAGCACCCCGAGGTTCCGCTGATCTCCTTCACGGGCGAAACCACCACGGGCCAGACGATCTTCCGCAACGCAGCCGCCAACCTCAAGGGCCTGTCCATGGAGCTCGGCGGGAAGTCCCCGTGCGTGGTCTTCGCTGACGCGGACCTGGACGCCGCGATCGACTCGGCCCTGTTCGGCGTGTTCTCCCTCAACGGCGAACGCTGCACCGCCGGGTCCCGGATCCTGGTGGAACGCGCCGTCTACGACGAGTTCTGCGAAAAGTACGCCGCCCGGGCCAAGAACATCGTGGTCGGTGACCCGCACGATCCCAAGACCCAGGTCGGAGCGCTCGTCCACCCCGAGCACTACGCGAAGGTCGCTTCCTACGTGGAGATCGGCAAGTCCGAAGGCCGCCTCCTCGCCGGCGGGGGCCGACCCGACCACCTGCCCGAAGGCAACTACATCGCACCCACGGTGTTTGCCGACGTCGCACCTGACGCGCGGATCTTCCAGGAGGAAATCTTCGGTCCCGTCGTGGCCATCACCCCGTTCGAGAACGACGACGAAGCCCTCGCCTTGGCGAACAACACCAAGTACGGCCTGGCGGCCTACATCTGGACCCAGAACCTTACCCGGGCCCACAACTTCTCCCAGAACGTGGAGGCCGGGATGGTGTGGCTTAACAGCCATAACGTCCGCGACCTGCGCACCCCGTTCGGCGGCGTGAAGGCCTCCGGCCTGGGCCATGAGGGCGGTTACCGCTCCATCGACTTTTACACCGACCAGCAGGCCGTGCACATCACCCTCGGCTCCGTCCACACGCCCAAGTTCGGCGCCTAAAAACCTTTCAACGAAGAGAGACCATCATGAGCAACCCCTTCACCGGCCCCATCCCTACCCCCACGGTCCCGGCCCCGGATATTGTCCGGTGCGCCTACATGGACATCGTGGTCACCGACCTGGCCAAGTCCCGCGAGTTCTACGTCGATGTCCTGGGCCTGCACGTGACCGAGGAAGACGAGAACGCGATCTACCTGCGTTCCCTGGAAGAGTTCATCCACCACAACCTGGTCCTGCGCAAGGGCCCGGTAGCCGCCGTCGCCGCCTTCGCCTACCGGGTCAAGTCACCCGCCGAAGTGGACGCCGCCGAGGCCTACTACCGCGAACTCGGCTGCCGGGTGGAACGCCGCAAGGAAGGCTTCACCAAGGGCGTGGGCGACTCCGTGCGCGTCGAGGACCCACTGGGCTTCCCGTACGAGTTCTTCTACGACGTGGAGCACGTCGAACGCCTCACCCAGCGCTACGACCTGTACTCCGCCGGTGAACTGGTCCGCCTGGACCACTTCAACCAGGTCACCCCGGACGTCCCGCGCGGCCGGAAGTACCTCGAAGACCTCGGCTTCCGCGTCTCCGAAGACATCAAGGACTCCGACGGCGTCACGTACGCCGCGTGGATGCACCGCAAGCAGACCGTGCACGACACCGCACTCACCGGCGGCAACGGACCCCGCATGCACCACGTCGCGTTCGCCACGCACGAGAAGCACAACATCATCCAGATCTGCGACAAGATGGGCGCCCTGCGCATCAGCGACCGCATTGAGCGCGGCCCTGGACGCCACGGCGTGTCCAACGCGTTCTACCTCTACATCCTGGACCCGGACGGGCACCGCATCGAGATCTACACCCAGGACTACTACACCGGCGACCCGGACAACCCCACCATCACCTGGGACGTCCACGACAACCAGCGCCGCGACTGGTGGGGCAACCCCGTGGTCCCGTCCTGGTACACCGAAGCCTCCCTCGTCCTGGACCTCGACGGCAACCCGCAACCGGTGATCGAACGCGAAGAGAAGTCGGAGATGGCCGTGACCGTGGGCGCCGACGGGTTCTCCTACACCCGCCCCACCGAGGGCAATTCAGCAGAGGGATTCAAACTGGGAGCGCAGGTCTAGAACCATGCTGGACGCGAAGACGATCGAAGCCATTGCCGACGAACTGGTCGAGGCCGGCCGGAACCGTAAACCGGTGCCGCGACTGACCGCCCGCTACCCGGAAATGACCGTGGAGGACTCCTACGCCGTGCAGCAGTTGTGGCGGCAGCGGAACGAGGAAGCCGGCCGCACGCTGGTGGGGCGGAAGATCGGACTCACGTCCAAGGCCATGCAGGCCGCCACGGGCATCACCGAGCCGGACTACGGGGCGATCTTCGATGACATGGTCTTCGAAACCGGCTGCTCCGTGGCCTGGGACCAGTACACCCACCCCCGGGTGGAGGTGGAGCTCGCCTTCGTCCTCAAGGACTCGCTCAAGGGCCCCGGCTGCACCATCTTCGATGTCCTCAACGCCACCGACTACGTAGTTCCGGCCCTCGAGATCCTGGATTCCAGGATCGAGATGGAGGGCCGGACCATCGTGGACACCATCTCGGACAACGCGGCGATGGGAGCCATGGTGATCGGCGGACGCCCGGTGAAGCCGGATGCGGTGGACCTGCGCTGGGTTTCGGCCATCCTGTACAAGAACCAGACCGTCGAGGAAACCGGAGTGGCCGCCGGTGTCCTGGACCACCCGGCCAACGGGGTCCACTGGCTGGCCAACAAGATCGCGGCGCACGGCGACTCGATGAAGGCCGGAGATATCATCCTGGCAGGCTCGTTTACCCGGCCCCTGTGGGTGTACAAAGGTGATACCGTCCACGCCGACTACGGACCGTTGGGAGTTGTCACATGCCACTTCAACTGACCCCAACCTTCTACACCGCCCTTGCGGAGGCGGACCGGCCGCTCGCGGGGATGTGGGTGTGCTCCGGAAGTCCGCTCGTGGCCGAAATCTGCGCCGGTTCCGGCCTGGACTGGCTCTTGATCGACGCCGAGCACAGCCCCAACGGCCTCGAATCGATCCTCTCCCAACTCCACGCAGTGAGTGGGTACCCTCTGCAGGTCATGGTCCGGCCCCCGGTCAACGACACCGTGGTCATCAAGCAATACCTGGACCTCGGCGTGCAGAACCTGCTGATCCCCATGGTCAACTCGGCCTTCGAAGCCGCTGCCGCCGTCGCCGCTGTCCGCTACCCACCCCACGGCGTGCGCGGCGTCGGCTCCGCACTGGCCCGTGCCTCCCGCTGGAACAGGGTCCCGGACTACCTTGGCACGGCATCGGAAACCATCAGCCTCACCGTCCAGATCGAATCCGAGGCCGCCGCGTCCGCCGTGGAAGAGATCCTCGCTGTCGACGGCGTGGACGGCATCTTCCTCGGACCCTCGGACCTCGCAGCCTCCATGGGCCTGCTGGGACAGCAGGAAAACCCGTTGGTGAGGGCCGTCGTCGAGCATTGCCTCGAAGCCGCGAAAGCGGCAGGCAAGCCCGCCGGCGTCAACGCCTTCAACCCGGACACCGCCCGGGCGTATCTCGACGCCGGAGCCTCCTTCGTGCTGGTCGGTGCCGACGTATCGGTGCTGGCCCGTGCCTCGGAGGGTTTCGCGAAGACGTTTATCCCGGCGTCGGAGAAGGCCGAACGCGACAGCTACTGACCCGGATGGGTCAGCTCCCGGTAGCTATTTCCGCGCCATGTACCACTCAGTGAACTCGCGCGCCCGCCCGTCCTCGGCGAACCGGATGACCCACAGGTTGTCGTAGGCGGGTTGGCCGTTGAGATAGGTGGTCAGGCCCTGGACGAACGCGGTGTCGCCGTCCTGGCCCAGGAGGGTCCACTCGAAGGTCCAGTCCTCGGGCTTGTCCGAGGAATCACCCGTCCACTCGTTCACGATTGCTTCATGCCCGTGCCAGGCCTGCGGGTCGAACGGCCGGGTGTTATAGACAGCATCCTCGGTGAACAGCGCACGGATGTCATCCGGCTCGTTCGAGGTCCATGCTCGCTGGTATTGGTCCATCCACGAATTCACGTCACTCATCACTCAGTTCTACCGGCGCGACCGCCGGGAGACAACGGTCCGTACCGTTTGGTGGCCGCGCACAGACGTACGACGGCGGCCGGTCGGCTTCCGCTGTCTTCACGCCTTTGGGGGGCCGGCAGTGGAGGGCGGCGCGGCCCTGCTTTACACCAGGCGGGCGATACCCCGGGTGGAGCGGCGGATGTGGTCCGGCGTCAGGCCGGTCAGTGAAGCAAGTTCAAGGTCGTCGCAAACCTGAGTGCGGAGTGCCATGACAATCAGGGCTTCCCGGCGTTCGGTGATCTGGTCACGGTGTTCTTCAGTTGCCTGCAACTCCTGGCTCTTGGCCTTGAGCGCATCCAGTTGGGCCTGGCGGGGGAGGCCGCTCACGTGCAGATCGTCATAAGCCAAAGCTATGGTTCGGACGGTACGGAGGTTTTCCCCGGTGACTGCTGCGACGGTGGCCAGGGACAGTCCGTCCTCCACGGCCTGTGCGATCAGGTCGTTCCTCGTCGCAGTCAACGTCCTGATGGAACTGGCGGCGTGGGAGAGGAGTTGCCGGTGGACGCCCAGCGCGTGGGCGAGCTTGGCGTGCTCGGCGTTGGGAGTTGATGCAGGGCGTGCCTGGGAGTTGGCGCGGTAGGTGTACCGCCCCGTGGCCGAACGCCCCTGGGCCTGGTGCGATTCACCGGACCGTGCCGAACCCGGCTGGATGGTGGGTGACGCCGCAGCCGAGTGCTGGCGTGGCCGGGTTTGCGTTGGCATGGGCTCCCTTTCAAACAGGATTTGGGCACTGCTGACCCCTCGAATCTAGGCACCGTTCACCCGCCCGTGGAAATACCAATACCGCGTGAACCCATAAGCAAAGTGCATGGATGAGGGCCCATACACGCCCAATCGTGCGGTTTCAGGCTCAGGCAACCCACAAAGAGACCCACGTCATAAGGCCCCCTTATGAATCCACGCACATTAGGTCTTATCCACAGCACCCCGGACGTACTTAGTCTCGAACAAAGGGATCCGCGAATCCGCGCGTCCCGAGTTCCACATTCCTGGAGGAGACATGTCCGAGTTCCTGCCGGCGTCGAGGGTCACCCGCATCAAGGCCTCAGCCAGCGTCGCCGCGGCCGCCCGCGTCCGCGAATTGAAAGCTGAAGGCATCCCGATCATCGACCTGACTGTCGGCGAGCCGGACTTCGACACCCCGGACCACATTAAGGCCGCCGCGATCGAGGCAATTAACGCAGGCGAGACCAAGTACACCTCGGTCACCGGTACCCCCGCGTTGCAGTCCGCGATCCTGAACAAGATCCAGCGGGACACCGGCCACAGCTACGAAGGCAACCAGCTGACCATCGGCGGCGGTGCCAAGCAGGTCCTTTACGTCGCGCTCATGGCGTCCCTCAACGAAGGCGACGAAGTCATTGTCCCCGCCCCGTTCTGGGTGTCCTACCCGGACATGGTCCTGGCCAACGACGGCACTCCCGTGATCGTTCCGTGCGGCGAGGAAACCGGCTTCAAGCTCACCCCGGCCGCACTCAAGGAAGCCATCACCCCGAAGACCAAGTGGCTCATCCTCAACGCACCGTCCAATCCCACCGGTGCCGTCTACTCCCGTGAGGAACTCCAGGCCCTCGGTGCCGTCCTCGAGGAGTACCCGCATGTCTTCGTCCTCACCGACGAGATCTACGACGAGGTCTACTTCGGCGAAGGCCGCGTCACCAGCCTCGTCACGGCCTCCCCGGCGCTGAAGGACCGCATCCTGCTGGTCAACGGCGTGTCTAAGGCCTACGCCATGACGGGCTGGCGCCTGGGCTACGGCGTGGGACCTGCACCGCTGATCGCTGCCATGAACAAGCTGCAGTCGCAGACGTCCTCGTGCCCGTCGTCGATCAGCCAAGCGGCCGCGGCCGCCGCACTGAATGGCGACCAGTCCTTCGTCCGCGACAGCGTGGAGGTTTACCGCAAGCGCCGCGATGCCGCCGTCGAGGGTTTGAACGCCATCAACGGTCTGTCCGTAGCCCCGGCGGAAGGCGCGTTCTACGCCTACGTGAACTGCTCCGGCGTGATCGGCAAGACCGCGCCCGATGGCCGCGTCATCGAAAACGACCAGGACTTCACGCTCTACCTGTTGGACGCCGCCCGCGTGGCCGTCATCCAAGGCTCGGCCTACGGCTTGGGCCCGTACTTCCGGATCTCCTTCGCCACCTCGCTGGAGACCATCAACGCCGGCGTGGACTCCATCCGCGATGCCGTCAACGCCCTCAACTAGAAAGATCCAGGAAATGATCCACGTCAAGACCAAGTTCGAGCGCCCCGACGCCGACGTCGTCGCCCGCCTCGCCAAGTTCTCCTCCGCAACCATCCATGAAGCCCAGGGCCGCCGAGGCGCGCTGAGCTCCCGGATCAAGCCGATCGACCGCTCCATGTCCTTCTGTGGCCCGGCTGTCACCGTTGCCTGTGCTCCGCAGGACAACCTCATGCTCCAGGTGGCCATCCACTACGCACAGGCGGGCGACGTCGTGCTGGTCGGTGCGCAGGAAATGGCCGAGGCCGGTACGTTCGGCGACGTCCTGGGCAACGCCATGAAGGCCAAGGGCATCGCTGCCATGGTTACTGACTCCGGCGTCCGCGACACCCAGGACCTGATCGAACTGGGCCTGCCCGTGTTCTCCGGCAGCGTGTCCATCAAGGGCACCGTCAAGGAGACCCTCGGCCCCATCAACCACCCGATCGTCTTCGGCGACGAGATCATCTACCCGGGCGACATCCTCCGCGGCGACGCTGACGGTGTGGTTGTTGTCCGCCGTGAAGAAGCCGAGGAAGTCATCGCGCTGTCCCAGGCCCGCGACGACCACGAACGCGAGCTCATCAAGCTCTACCACGACGGCGGCAACACCATTGAGCTGTGCGGCCTCACTGAGAAGCTCAAGCAGAAGGGGCTGCTGGTCGAGGACTAGGTTCCCACGCCGCAGGGCCGGTCACCACGGTGACCGGCCCTTTTGGCGTTGCCTTGTGCTGGCTGCTGGCTGCTGGCTGCTGGCTGTTGGCTGCACGGCCGGCACGGTTTATGGGCGGCGTGGCGGGGAGGCGTGGCCGGGCGCAATCCGTTGCCCGACGCCGGGCACAGGTAGGGGCCAAGAAAGGCGCCTTGCCTGGACTGTGGGTCCGTGGCAGGGCGCCTTGGGTGCGGTGCGGCGGTGATTGACGTACGACGGCGGCTGGCCGGGTTGGGCGGTGCCGTTCGGCGGGGCGTGGGCTTAGTCGAGGCCTGCGTGTCCGGGGCGGGTGTCCACGAGGTGCCATTCGATGCTGTTTCCGGCGTGTGCCGGCATCAGGCTGCCTTCGAAGACGAACAACGGTTCGCCGACTCCGCCAATGGGACGCCAGAAACCATTCCGCGGGCAGTGAAATCCGGTACGTGCGCTGATCGTTCCGCGGGTTGGATTGGAAACCCATCCGGTCGAGTTGATCTTTTTCACCGTTTTATCCTTTGAACAGGCCCGCGGTTTCCGTGGGTTGTATTTCGAATTTCTTGTTAATTCGATATTAGGTAACTCACACGGATTTGAATAAGACCAAAGCTGTCTGTCCGGATAAGACTTCGTTATGGATGCGCGGGCAGCTGCACCGGGTCAGTTCCATACTTCGAGATCAGCTGCTGATGCAGCATCTCCTTGACCACCAGGAGCACTGCCGAGGCAGCCTCGGAGAGCGGCTCGTGGTCCGGGGTGCAGAGGGCAATCTTGCTCTGCAGGCCGGGTTCGACGATCCGAAGGACCTTGAAGTCCTGGTCCGGGAACAGGGCATCGGCCGCCGATTTGGGGACCACGGTTCCGCCGAGGTTGGCCCTGATGAGGCGGGTGAGCGAGGGGACGGATTCCACTTCGCCCACCAATCGGAGTTCGAGGTCCTGGTCTGCCATGCCCTTCTCGATGATCTGGCGCAAGGTGTGGTTCTTTTCCGGCAGGAAGAGCCCCACCGAGCTGGCTTCCTTGAGGGTGATGGTGGTCTTGCCATGGGTCAGGTCCACGTCCGGGTGGACCACCAGGTGCAGGTCCTCCACGATCATGGTGGTGAACTGCACGCCCCGGATCTTTCCGGGTTCGTAGATGAGTGCCATGTCCAGGCGGCCGTTCTTGATGGCCTCGCTCAGGACGCCACCGAAGATCTCCGTCAGGTGGACCACGATGTCCGGGTAGCGCCGCCCCACTTCGCTGATGATCTGGGGCGTCAGGCTGGAGGCCATGCTGTACGGCGCGATCGCGATGGAGACGCGTCCGGACGGTGCTGCGCCGGAGGTGGCCACGTCCTGCCTGGCCTGCTCAACCAGGCGAAGGATGGACTGCGCGTGGCGGTACAGCGTGTGGCCGGCCGCCGTGGGCTCCACCCCTTGCTTGCTGCGGATCAGCAGGCGTTGCTTGAGGTCCGTTTCCAACGCCGAGACCTGCTGGCTGAGAGCCGGCTGCGCCACGTGCAGGGCGGCAGCGGCCTTGGTGATGCTCCCTGAATCAACGATTTGGACGAAGTATGAGAGCTTCCGCGTGTCCATGGATCTACCTTCCTTGGGAGTCACGAGTGCCGGGCGGGGGAGTCCCAGGGTGGCAAGTCCCGATGATCAAATATAGCGGCACTGCCAGCGCGTGGTTGGTGGGACCGCGGACACAGCCCACGGTGGTGCACGTCATAACGGAGAGCTATCACGGGATAGCTATTAGGTCTTTGTGCAACGTGGTTGACCAATGCGAGACTTT
The DNA here is from genome assembly GCF_044748465.1 of Paenarthrobacter sp. NPDC089988. Taxonomy (NCBI): domain Bacteria; kingdom Bacillati; phylum Actinomycetota; class Actinomycetes; order Micrococcales; family Micrococcaceae; genus Paenarthrobacter; species Paenarthrobacter sp. NPDC089988. Next base: position 212,068 of record NZ_JBIVGD010000004.1, on the reverse strand, counting down.
TGGAAAGAACTTGCGGCGACGCTTGGGAATTCCAGCAGCGATTGCCATTCTCCGGAAATTATCCTTTGCCTTTCTGAAGGCTGTTTATTGTCCGGACCATATTTGCAGAACCACGGAAAGAGAACCACGTGAACCGGATGATTGATCTTGTTGCGGATCTCGGAGAAGGATTCGGCGCCTACACCATTGGCGACGACTCGGAGCTCCTGGAGATCGTCTCAAGCGCCAATATCGCATGCGGGTTCCACGCTGGCGATCCGGACATCATGGCAGCAACCGTTGCCGAGTGCGTCCGGCGCGGAGTCGGCATCGGAGCACACCCGAGCTTTCCCGACCTGCGCGGCTTCGGTCGCAGGGACATGGGCCTTTCTGCGGGCGAGGTCCAGAACGATGTCTTGTACCAAATGGGTGCCCTGAACGGCTTCGCGGCCTTCCACGGCACCAAGGTGACCCACCTTGCGCCCCACGGACGCCTGGGCAACCTGGTGGCCGTCCGCGCCGACTACGCCAAAGCCGTCGCAGAGGCGGCCGCCCGCGTGGACAACGAGCTCATCGTCGTGGCGCAGGAAGGGGAACTCGCCAAAGCCTCCCGTGAAGCAGGGCTGGATGTAGCGATCGTCGGCATTGTGGACCGTGCCTACCAGGAAGACGGCACGCTGGTTCCCCGCAGCCAGCCCGGCGCCGTCCTCCACGACCCTGCAGAAATCGTGGAGCGGACCCTCCGCATGGTGGTCGAAGGCAAGCTCCGCTGCGCCAATGGCGTAGACATGGACATCGACGTCGATACCGTCCTCCTGCACGGCGACAACCCCGGCGCCGTGGAACTCGCCCGCTTGATCCGCTCCGAGCTGGTCGCAGCCGGTGTGCGCATTGCTCCGCTGGCTGAGGTCCTGGATGCCAAGAGGAAGGCGGCCTGACATGTCCGTCCTGACAGTGGCTCCTACCGAGATCTACGAATCGGGTGATTCCGCGCTTCGGGTGGTTGCGATCTCGGCGGCCAGCGAAGACAACTGGCTGACGGTCCACCGCTTGGCCGACTGGCTGGAAGACTGCGGTGCCGAGGGCCTCCATGCTGCGGTTCCCACCTACGACTCCGTGCTGGTTGAGTTCGATCCCGTGGTGGTGTCCGCCGGCCAGATGCGCGCCTTCGTCAAGCTTGGCTTGGGCGAACTCGGTCGATCCGCAGGTTCTGCGGCGTCTCCCCGTGAGTTCGACGTCCCCGTGGTCTACGGCGGCGAATTTGGCCCGGACCTGGAGAAAGTCGCCGAATACCAAGGCATCTCCACCGAGGACGTCATCCGCCTCCACACCGAAAAGACGTACACCATCCGTTGCCTGGGAGCACCCGCCGGTTCCCCCATGATGGACGGGCCGGCGTTCCCCAAGCCTGTGCCCCGCTTGAAGGATCCCCGGCTCAGCGTTCCTGCCGGCGCCGTCTCGGTTGCCGGCCGCCAAGCCGTCATTGCCCCGGCGGTGGCACCAGGTGGCTGGTGCGTCATCGGCCAGACCCCCTTGACAGTGCTCAACATCCGCCGCGAACCGCTGGTCCCCTACAAGCCGGGCGATATCCTCCGGTTCCGCCAGATCGAGGTAGGAGACTTCCACGCATTGGCCGGCAACGAACTGGCACCCCGGGAAGCGGAGGCACGGCCATGACCGGCGAAATCCGCATCCAGCAGCCTGGCAACTCGGTGGTCACGGATCTTGGCCGCTTCCGTGGACCACGTTTTGGGCTCCCCGTAAACGGTGCACTTGATCAATACTCCGCTCGTGCAGCCAACATCCTGGCCGGCAACCTGGACAACGAACCTCTCGTGGAGATCACCGCCCTGGACTTCCGGATGACCACCAGCGTGGACATCCTGATCGCGGTCACGGGTGCTCCCTTGACGCTCACTGTCGGTGGACGCCCGTGCAGCCAGTGGGAACCGGTTTCGGTCCGCGCTGGTGAGTCGGTTTCCATCCGTGGCATCCACAGCGGCCTCCGTGCCTACCTGGCAATTCATGGTTCGGTGGAGGCGGAGACACTGCTGGACAGCGTCGCTCCGGACACCGTGGTGGGCTTCGGCCTGCAGCTCAAAGAAGGAACCACCCTTGCCACCAGGCGCACCGTGGGTCCGGTGCGGCAACCCTACTTCGATCTCCCGCTTTTCCGCTTGGGTCTCGAGCGGCCCAGCATGGGACCAAACCTGTTGGTCGACGTGACCGACGGGCCCGACGTGACCGAATTCGGTGAATCCGGCGAACTGCTTTTCTCCTCCGAGTACACCGTCAGCGGCCGCAGCAACCACATCGGCCTGCGGCTCGGGGGAGAACTACCGGAAAGAACCTCAAGCGGCGAGGTGCTTTCCCGCGGTGTGCCAGTGGGCGCCGTCGAGGTTCCCTCCAGGGAAGAATTGCTGGTCCTGCACCGCGGACGCGGCGTCACCGCCGGGTATCCCGTCCTTGCGGTGGTCACCAGCAATGGACTGGATGTCCTGGCCCAGGCGCGGCCGGGGGACAAGGTCCGTTTCCGCAAGACTTCGGTGGCAGAAGCAACTGCCGCCCATCGACGCTCGCGTGCCCAGCTTGAAACCCTCCGCGAATCCGTCACCACCGTTTTTGGACTCCTCGGCATCGGATGCCGTCCCCAATGGCAGGACCTGCCGGTTGCGGCATGCAGCTGAAGAACCTGTCCTCGTAACCCGTAGGCGTTGCTACGTTCATCCCCAGTAAGGAAAAGTCATGACCGCACCAGCAAATGCTGCGCCGGAGCAGCATGAGCGGCTCACAGGCCGCCAAACCCGCAAGGTTGTCACCGCAGGTTGTGTTGGCATCTTCGTGGAACTGTACGACAACGGCATTTTCGCCTTCATGGCGGGAACGCTGGCACTCGTGTTCCTGGCCCCCGGAAACCCGGACAACGCCCTCCTCTTTGTGTTCGCGGGCTACGCGGTCTCCTTCTTCGTCCGTCCGCTCGGCGCCATTGTTTGCGGCTACCTCGGCGACAGGATCGGCAGGCAGAAGCTACTGGTCTTCGTGATCATGCTCATCAGCGTCGCCACCGCAGGAATCGGATTGCTCCCGCCCTATGCGGCCATCGGCATCGCTGCCCCCATCCTGTTGGTCCTCCTGCGCCTCGTCCAGGGCTTCTCCGTGGGCGGCGAAGCTGCCGGCGCAATGACCTTCCTCGCTGAGCACGCCCCAGAGGGCAAGCGCGGCATCATCACCTCCTACGCCCAGATCGCCTCCTTCGCGGCGCTGCTCACCGGTACCCTGGTTGCCTACGCCATGTCCCCGTGGCTCACCCAAGCAGCCATCGACGGCGGCGGCTTCGGTTCCTTCGCATGGCGCATCCCGTTCCTGGTCGCCATTCCCATGGGCATCATCGGCTGGTACATCCGCAAGGCCATCAGCGACACCCCCAACTTTGAAAAGCTCAAGGAAGAGGGCGGCCTGTCCAAGAACCCGCTCAAGGAAGCCCTGGCGAGCCCGGTCCACCGCCGCGCCATGCTCCTGGCACTCTTCATTCCGCTGATGAACGGCTCCGGCTACTACGTTCTCTTCTCCTACATGCCCACGTTCCTCAAGGGCAAGCAGCTCAACTTCACCATCGGCGAAGCCCTGCTGGTCACCGCCTGCAGCCTCGTGGTTATCTGCATTGCCATCCCGTTCATGGGCGCCCTGTCCGATCGCTTGGGACGCAAGAAGGTCATTGCCGGTTCGGCCATCGCCATGGCTGTCCTTGGCATCCCGTCCTATGCACTGATCGCCACCGGCCAGATGGGCCTGGCCATCCTTGGTGCCTGCATCATGGCCGTCATCTTCGCCGGGCACACCGCTGTGATCCACATCCTGCTCGTGGAACTTTTCCCAACCCGGGTCCGCTACTCCGCCTACGGCGTGGGCTACAACATCTCCTCGGCACTGTTCGGTGGAACCGCACCGCTGCTCATGACCTGGCTGATCAGCAGCACCAACAACATCTACATGCCGGCCTTCTATGCAGTGGTCACCGCCTTGGGCACGCTCATTGCGGTCAGCACCGTCAAGGACCGCGCGCACGAACCACTGCGCGACGCCTAAGTATCTACAACCGGCGGGTGCTGTCAGTTGGTTGATGGTGCCCGCCCCCTTTTCCCACCTTTTTGGAGGATCCCATGTCATTTTCCGACTACACCACCGCCTTGGTCACGGGCGCGTCCACGGGTATGGGCGCCGCGATCGCTGAGCGCCTGGCCAAGCGCGGCCTCACGGTCCACGCCGTGGCCCGGAACGAGGAACGCCTGGCCGAACTGGCCGAGCGCACCGGGGCTGTCCCGCACGTGGTGGACCTGACCGACACCGCAGCACTGGCCGACGCCGTCGGGGACCTCAAAGTGGACGTACTGGTCAACTGCGCCGGGGTGTCCCGGCCGGGAAACATCCTGGATTCCTCCGAACAGGACATCGACGAACTCGTGGACGTGAACCTGCGCGGCCTGCTCCAGCTCACCCGCCTGGTCCTGCCGGGCATGGTGGAACGGGACCTCGGCCACGTGGTCAACATCAGCTCCATCGCCGGGCTGTACAACTTCTACGGCCACACGGTCTACCACGCCACCAAGGCCGCGGTGCACCAGATCTCCCGCCAACTGCGCAACGACACCGTGGGCAAACGCATCCGCGTCACCGAGATCTGCCCGGGCCGGGTGGAAACGGAGATCTTCGGACGGAACATGGGCGGCTCCCCCGAAGCCATGGAAGAGGCCTGGAAGACCTACTACGAAGGCTACGAATCCCTCACCACCGACGACATCGTCAACGCCCTGGACTACGCGATCGAAACCCCGCGCCACGTCAACGTGGGCATGCTCGAACTCATGCCCACCTTCCAGGTCCCCGGCGGACTCACCTTCGACCGACGCTGAACCCTTCAGGCGCTGACACTTTCCCGTGCAGCGCTCCCACAGGTTCCGGTGGCACACACTCCCGTCACCGGAAAACACAAGCTGGCGGCCGCGTCCCACGCGGCCGCCAGCACCCGTATAAGCACCCCGAGCCAACCCGCAGACCGGGTTTTACGCGCATCCCCGGGGTCAACTCGCATCCGCGCTGAATGAAAGTCACAGCATGAGAAGGGCACTGTGCCTCGCTGACCGCAAAGACTGGGACGCAGAGGATTTCGACAACCTGGATAACAACCGGCAGGAACCCCGCCGGCAGCAATTCGTGTGCCTCGCCTGCGGAGGCAAGGCAATCTTCCGCTCCGCAGGAAACACCCGCAAAGCAACCTTTAGCGCGCGGCACCTCTCCGATTGCTGCCTGAACGCCCAGAGCTGGACAGTGTTCCGCTACCTGACGTAGGCGCGGAGACCCGGGCCCAGGGCCCGGGTCCGGGCCTGTCCGGTAGACGCGCAGTCGGCAAGCGCACCGCCCGGCAGGCTCACCTGGAACGAGGCGTCTGGAGAGCCGCGCCACCCGGCGAAGGCGCGCGACGGCGGGCCGCGCCCCCCGTGGCCTTGCCGCCTCGCGACGGCGGGCCGTTCAGCCCGCTTCGGGCGTTTGGGTTAGGTGGTGCGTGGGGATCCGGTCCCGGTCATAGGTGATTTCGGTGTAGCCGTGGGGCTGCGGACGACCGTCAGCGCCGAGGTTTACGAACACGATTTCCTCGATGGTCAGGATGCTCTGGCGCGTGATCATGTTCCGGACTTCGGCCCGCATGGTCAGGGATGTCCGGCCAAACTTCTTGGCGGTCAGGCCCATCTCGATCAGGTCGCCCTGCACGGCCGAGCTGACGAAGTTGATCTCCGAGATGTACTTGGTCACGGCACGGCCGTTGCCCAACTGGAGGATGGCGTAGATCGCGGCCTCTTCGTCGATCCACTTGAGCAGGCTGCCACCAAAGAGCGTGCCGTTGGCGTTGAGGTCCTCGGGCCGCACCCATTTGCGCGTCCGGAAGGTAATGTCTGCTTTTTCCATATGCCGAGATTATCGAAGTGTGCGGACGTGCGCCGGATGTTGCGTCTTCGCGGGCTTCACACCGGCAAGGGCTGGCGGCTCATGCCATGGCCGTGTGGGAAGCGCTATGGGAATCGATCTGCTTGGAATAGCAGTACGAGCCGCTGACCCCGATGTACGGCCCAAAATTTGGAACCTCCGCAAAGCCGGCGCTCTCGTAGAAGCTGCGTCCGTCCGATTGTGCCGACCCGGCTTCGGCCGCAATGACAGTGAATCCGTGCGAGTGTGCCTGCGCCTCAAGTGCCGCAAGGATGGAGCTGGCCACTTTCGACCCCCGGGCGTAGGGCACCACATACAGTCGCTTAATCTCTGCAGTGCGTTCATCGAGCATCCGAAGGCCGCCGCATCCGAGCGGCTGGCCCGAGCACTTCTCGTAGGCAACCACAAACACCGCTGTATCTGCTTCGGACGGCGGTGGACCCGGTTCGTGATCCGGGGTTCCGAATCGGGAATCCAGCTCTGCCTGCTGGGCCGCACGGAGGTCCGCGCCCACGGGATTCGCCCAGGTGACCTGCCGGATGTTGAGCCGGGGATTAGTCTGCATGTGTGCCTCACTTCGCTATGGTGCCGCTGAGGTGTTGATGCGACTTAATCCTAGGAAGCAGCGGTTACCGCTGTGTTTCCTGTGCGTAAGCTTCGGAAGAACTGCAGTGGACGCCTCCCAACTCGCCATGTCAGAATACTTCGCCGGTGGGGTCTTCTGTGGTTTGGTCTGCCAAAGCCAGTCCGCCCACGGGGATCTGGTCCCAATGCAGCACGCGCCAACCATTCTTCGGGTCGCCCTCAAGAGCCACGATTCCCGTGTTCGGCAGCTGATGGGTTTCGGCGAACAACGTATCTATGTCTTCGGCCCTTCGTCCGGCCCAGCAACGGATGGCGGCGCCATGGCTGATGATTGCCGCCGTCGCATGACCTGCAGCGGCCACCTTTTCCACCGACGCGTCGAACCTGGCGAAGAAATCATGCCCGGTGAAGGCCCCCGGCATCCTCACATCGAGGTCACCGCTGCTCCAAGCGAACACCGTGCCCATGTAACGCCTGTGCGATTCATGGTCGGTCTTCTTCTCCAGCGCACCGGCCTCGATCTCATGGACACCATCCAGGATCTCCGGTTCCAGCCCAGTCGCCTTGGCCAGGGGAATCACAGTGCGCTGCGTGCGGAGCAGCGTGGACGTGTACAACGCCTCGATTGACTCGTCCTTGAGCGCCTCCGGCAACGCTGCTGCCTGCCGTTCGCCCAGTTCGGTGAGCCCTGGCCCGGGAAATGCCGTATCCAGCTCACCCGCGACGTTGCCGGGGGTCTGTCCGTGCCTGATCAACAGGAGCTTCATGGCTGCTCCGCTCCTCACTGGTAGCCGGGTTGCCGTACCGTGGTTCGCGTTCCCGCGATTCCGTAGTCCAGCCTAGCCTTCGGGTCTGACACCCGGCCCTCCATCCGGTGGCCACTCCGCAGATCCCCGAGGTTCGCAAATCTCCAGGCAACCCCGGGAAGTTGCAGCTATTTCACTGCAATTTCGGTATTGACTGCCGTCCCCGAGTACCTTGAAAGCCGCAGCGGCGGGCAGGGCACCAGCCCGGCCCGCCGCCGTCGTTCGATTCTTGTACGTCGTCCGAATCCAGTTACTGGAGGTGATCCACCAGCTTGTCGGCGATGCCCGTGTACTTGCCGGGCGTGAGCGCGAGGAGACGTGCTTCGGCGTCGGCTGAAAGGCCCAGGCCCTGAACGAATTCCTGCATGCGGGCTGCGTCCACGCGCTGGCCTCGAGTGAGGTCCTTGAGGCGCTCATAGGGGTTCTCCATGCCGTCGACGCCAGCGATCGCCTCTGCACGCATGACCATCTGGATGGCCTCGCCCAGGACTTCCCAGTTGGTGTCGAGATCGCCGGCGAGCACATCCTCGGCGACGTCGAGGGCCTTCAGGCCCTTGGCGACGTTGGAGATTGCCAGAAGCGAGTGGCCGAAGGCAACCCCGATGTTGCGCTGCGAAGAGGAGTCCGTCAGGTCACGCTGCCAGCGCGAGGTCACCAGCGTGGCGCCCAGGGTGTCCAGGAGGCCGTTGGAGATCTCCAGGTTGGCTTCGGCGTTTTCGAAGCGGATCGGGTTGACCTTGTGCGGCATGGTGGACGAACCCGTGGCCCCGGCAACCGGAATCTGGCGGAAGTATCCGATGGAGATGTAGCTCCAGATGTCCGTGCATACGTTGTGGAGGATGCGGTTGAAACGGGCGATGTCCGCGTACAGCTCGGCCTGCCAGTCGTGGCTTTCGATCTGCGTGGTCAGCGGGTTCCACGTGAGGCCCAGGCCTTCCACGAAGGACTTGGCGACGGCTTCCCAATCCGCGCTGGGTACCGAAGCGACGTGCGCCGCGTACGTGCCGGTGGCTCCGTTGATCTTGCCGAGGTAATCGGTCTTCGCGATGCGGGCGAGCTGGCGGTTCAGGCGGTGTGCGATGACTGCCAGTTCCTTGCCAAGGGTGGTGGGAGTGGCGGGCTGGCCGTGGGTGCGCGACAGCATGGGAACGGTCCGGTTGGCTTCAGCCATGGCCTGGATCTGCTGGACAAGCGCGGTGGCGTTCGGGAGCCAAACGTCCTCAACGGCCCCCTTGATTCCCACGGCATAGGAGAGGTTGTTGATGTCCTCGGACGTGCAGCCGAAGTGCACCATAGCGGTGAGGTTTTCGATGCCGATGGCGGGGAGGCGACGGCCGATGTAGTACTCCACGGCCTTGACGTCGTGCACTGTAACGGCCTCGATCTCGGCGAGTTCGTTGACGGAGGCGGCGTCGAAGCCGGTCACGATGGCGCGCAGCTTGGCGACCTGGTCATCGGACAGCGGACCTGCGCCCGGCAGTACGGACTGGCTGGTCAGGTGGATGAGCCACTCGACTTCAACGTGAACGCGATCGCGGTTGAGGGCGGCCTCGGACAAGTAGTCAACGAGGGGCGCGACGGCGGCACGGTAGCGGCCGTCAAGGGCACCAAGGGCGAGGGGTTCGGAAGCGAGGGACACGCGGGGGGATTCAGCCATGGTTCCTATTCTTTCATGCTCCCAGCTTGGGGCCGGAGTTGGTGACGGCGCTATGTGGATACGGCTTGCGTTATCCACATAGCCGAACTGGCGCCTTATGGCGTGGCCCGCCCCCTCCGTAGCTTCGAAGTATCGATCAGCACCACAACCTTTGGAGTAAACGGACCATGAGCGTCGGCTTGATGCCTGCAGCCACCCAGCCCACCTTCGATCCCTTGGAGTGCGCCTCACATGGCCACGAAGTCCAAAGGCTGGCATGGCGCATCAAGAAATGCGTGGATGACGTTGACGCTGTGCTTTCCAGTCTGCGGCGGGTGCAATTGGATGATTGGCAATCCCCGGCCGGAAACCGATACAGGACCACAGTCGCCTTGCAGGCATCTGCCCTAATGCAGGCGCGGGAGTCGCTGGATGACGCCGCTGCCACGGTGCTTCGCCATTCCCGCAACGTAGGGGCCTCAGATAGGGCTGGCTACTGATGTCTGATGCAGCGCCCATCGGTGCAGGATCTGCGCCCGATCCTGCTCCGCCGGTGCCGGAAGGGATCTTTCGTATACGAGGTGGTGTGGGAGGAATGTCGTTCCAGCTCGACGAGCTCCTCCAAGGTGCCGCGGTGCTTGACCAGCTGGCCCAAAGGCTTAGCAGCGTCGAGGTCGAGGCACAGCGGGTGCAGGATGCATTGGAGCCCTTCTTATACGAGTCCTATGCCTCTGGATGCGCCGCCATTGATGCCGTGGCGGAAAGCAGGAAGCGGATTGCCGGCGTCCGTGCGGACTTGGCGGAAGTCATCCGGGACGTCAGGGCAAGCAATCAGGCCTACGAGTTCGCCGAGGCCAAGAACGCACTGCTCGCCCGGACAGGGCTGGACCCCTGGAAAACACTGGGCCTGGAGAATATGGGCGGGTTCAGCTTGCGGGACACGACAGAAAACGTCATCGCGTTGGTGCTGTCAGCGGCAATGAATGTCGGCCAAGGCATGGTGCCGGGAGCGGCACTCGCTGTGGGCGTCATACCCGGACGATCGGACGCCGGCAGCGCCTTGCGTGACGTTCTGGCGTTGCCAGGCACAGAGAAGTTTCGGCCGCGTCCGGTGAAGGCCGAACAGATTGGACAGGGAATGGAAACCGTGGATCCGTCCATGGCGGCAAACCTGAGAAGGCTCGACGAGATCCACGCCCGCGGTAAAGGGGAGATCGAGATCATCGAAGTTCACAATGGTTCCGCTAGCACCTGGATGGTGTTGATCCCCGGGACAGAACCGGAAAAAGCAAACATGGGTGGTGCCAATCCCCTCGATGAGGCCGGAATCGTCGAGGCGTTGGGCTATAGGTCCAAAGACGTTATCCCTGCCATCACCCAAGCGCTTCACGAGGCAGGAGCGGAAGCAGGAGACCAGGTTGTTGCGGTGTCCCACAGCCAAGGTGGAGTGCATGCAATGAACCTCACGCAGGACAAGGCGTTCCTCGCGGAGTTCGACCTCAGGTTTGTCCTGACGGCCGGTGCTCCAGTAGGGGGCGTTGCCGCTGAGCCCGGGATCAGCACCTTGCACCTGGAACACGCTGATGATTGGGTCCCCGGCTCAGACGGTCAGAAGAATCCCGACACCAAGGATCGTGTCACGGTAACCCTCACCAACCCCGCCCGCACACCGCCCGGGGAGGGGTTTGGCCTTGGTCCGGGGCACCGGTTGGAGACGTACGCCGTGGGAGCCGAGGAGATTGCCCGCAGCCAGGATCCCTCGCTTGTGGCGTCAGCGGGGGCGTACGCAGGGGCCGTTGGCGCTGGCGGAGCTGTGACGGTCACCAGGTTCAGGTTGGTTCGCGATGCCATGCCTGAGAGGGTGCACAGCGATCCAAAACCCAGCGTGAGGCAGAGCAAATCCGAGGCCGGTACAAGGTGAGCCCCGCACAGCGGGCTCCGGGCGCAGCCACTGATGACGCAGCGGTTGGCGAGCCAGGGAACGTGGGGACAGGGGTGGAGTTCTCTTCACCCCTGCGGGCCCTAGCGCTTGCCGGTACCCGGGATGAGGCCGGCCACCATGCTGACGATGCTGATGATGATGGAAGCCAGGATGGCCGTCCAGAAGAACGAGTCGATGGTCAGGTGCACGGGCGTGAAGCTGCTGAGCCAGGCTGTCAGGTACAACATGGCTGCATTGATCACGATGGTGAACAGTCCAAGGGTCAAGATGGTCACGGGCAGCGAGAGGATCTTCGCCAACGGCCTCACGAACGCGTTGACTATGCCGAAGATCAACCCGATGAAGAGGTATGCCAGGATGATGCCCACTGTGTCTGCGTTATCAGTCAGTCCCGCATTCGTGGCTGCTTTTTCCGTGGCCGTCGTTGAGATTTCCAGGCCCGTCAGGAGCCAACTGGCCACCCACAAGGCAAGTCCATTGATAATGACGCGAACGATGAAGGAACCCATGCGCCCAATGCTTCCATATCCAGCTGTGTCCAGGCTGGACTCCGCGGATTCGTGGCTGGCGCGGGAACCCGAACGATCGGTCTGGTGCCGGGATTGGAGGGTCTCAATCGAGGGGTGCGTGCCAGTAGGCTTGAAGCCATGACTACTACTGACAACGTGCCGGACGGCGTACTCCCCCGCCCGGTCGTGGACAGGCTTCCGAAGTACGCCGCGGGCAAACCCCCGGCTCCCATTGAGGGCCTCACCAGCTACAAATTGTCGTCCAACGAAAATCCGCTTCCCCCGATTCCTGCAGTGTTGCAGGCCATCGCGGAGCAGGCAGACATCAACCGCTACCCCGACCCCCTGGCAAGCAAGCTGCGGAACGCTCTCGCCGACTTCCTGGACATCCCGGCTGACGACGTCGTCACCGGTGCGGGAAGCCTGGGAGCGTTGAACCAGATCCTCACCACCTTTGCCGGTCAGAATGATGACGGGAAGGCAGACGAGGTGATCTACGCCTGGCGTTCCTTTGAGGCCTACCCCATCTGTGTTGGCCTCGCGGGCGCTGCAAGCGTGCAGATTCCGTTGCTCGACGATGGGCGCCATGACCTGGACACCATGGCGGCGGCGGTCACGGTGCGGACCAAAGTGATCCTGCTGTGCACTCCGAACAATCCAACGGGTCCCATCCTCACCGCCGAGGAAACCGAGCGCTTCATCCAATCGGTGCCGCCGAACGTTGTCATCGTCATCGACGAGGCCTACCAGGAATTCGTGCGTGATGCCGCGGCCGTGGATGGCATCAAGTTGTACCGGAAATATCCGAACGTCGTGGTGCTCAGGACGTTCTCCAAAGCCCATGGACTGGCCGGATTGCGCGTCGGCTACAGCGTTTCCGGTCCGCTGCTCACCCAGCACTTGCGTGTCACTGCCACGCCATTCGCGGTTTCCCAAATTGCTGAACGCGCGGCAATCACTTCCTTGCAGAATTTCGACCAGGTTGTCGAAAGGGTACAAAGCCTTGTGGATGAACGGGACCGCATCACCAGTGGCCTCAGGGAGCTCGGTTGGTTCGTTCCCGAGGCGCAAGGAAACTTTGTTTGGTTGAATTTCGGCGAGCACAGTGGCGAATTCGCGGCCCTTGCGGCCGAGCAGGCGTTGTCCGTGCGTGCCTTCGGCAACGAGGGTGTCAGGGTCAGCATTGGAGAGGTCGAAGCGAACACCCGGTTCCTCGCCCTCTGTGCAGGTTATACAAAGGCACCGCTGGGTTCCTAGCGGTTAACAAATGCGCCTTCGCTACTTACTGCCTATAAAGTAAGGACCGAAAGCCAAAATATATGCCTATTCAGGAATGCATTCCTGAATAGGCATATATCCCCAGCGACAGACATTGCCTGGCCAACGGCCGCAGCAAGCAAGGAGACGGAATGGGCTCGACACAACTGCCCCCTGGGGCCGAGGAAACTCTGGCGGCAACGTCGGCGGCAGTGGCCGCAAACGATTCCGTAGAGATGGTCCAGTTGCTCGGCCCCGACGGAAAGCTGGGCGCCGATCCGGTCTTCTCCGACTACGCCAAGCGGATCGACCCCGAGAAGCTGCGGATTTTCTATGCTGATATGGCCAAGATCCGCCGCTTCGACCAGGAAGCCACCGCGCTCCAGCGGCAGGGCGAGCTTGCCTTGTGGGTGCCGTTGACCGGCCAGGAAGCCGCCCAGATCGGCTCAGGCCACGCGAGCCAGGCCCAGGACTACATCTTTCCGACCTACCGCGAACACGGCGTTGCGTTGGTCCGGAACGTGGACCTCGCGGAGCTGCTGAGGCAGTTCCGCGGAATCTCCAACGGCGGCTGGGATCCACGCCAGAACAACTTCCACCTCTACACCCTGGTTCTCGCGGCGCAGACGCTGCACGCGGTGGGCTACGCCATGGGTATCCAGCGCGACCAGAAGTTGGCTGCGGATTCGACCGACCCCAAGGCCGCCGTCATCGCCTACTTCGGTGACGGCGCAAGTTCCGAGGGTGACGTCCACGAGTCCATGGTGTTCGCGGCCTCGTACGACGCTCCCGTGGTTTTCTTCTGCCAGAACAACCACTGGGCCATCTCCGTACCCACGGAAGTCCAGACCAAGGTGCCGCTGGCCAACCGGGCGAAAGGCTACGGCTTCCCGGGCATCCGCGTGGACGGGAATGACGTCATCGCCGTGCACGCTGTCACCGAATGGGCGCTGGAGCACGCGCGTGAGGGCCGCGGTCCCGTGCTGATCGAGGCCTACACCTACCGGCTTGGTGCCCACACCACGGCTGACGATCCCACGAAGTACCGCGAGTCGGCTGAGGAAGCCGCTTGGCGCGAGAAGGACCCGCTGGATCGCCTGGAGAAATACCTGCGTTCCGAAGGACTGGCCGATGACGCTTTCTTCGAGCAGGTCAAGGCCGACGGCGACGAACTCGCCACGTACGTCCGCGAAACCACCCACGGGTTGGAAGTACCGAACATCCGGGACGCCTTTGCCAACGTGTACGCCGAGCAGCATCCGCTGATCGCGGAAGAACTGGCCTGGTTCGAGGAATACTCGGCAGGCTTCGAAAGCGACGAGGAGGCAGCCAACTGATGGCAACCATGACCATTGCCAAGGCCATCAATGAGGGCCTTCGCGCGTCGCTTAAGAGCAACCCCAAGTCCCTGTTGATGGGCGAGGACATCGGCCACCTCGGCGGTGTCTACCGCGTCACTGACGGTCTCATCAAGGAATTCGGCGAGGACCGCGTGGTGGACAGCCCCTTGGCCGAATCCGGCATCGTCGGGACGGCCATCGGCCTGGCGCTGCGTGGCTACTCTCCGGTTTGCGAGATCCAGTTCGATGGGTTCGTGTTCCCGTCGTTCAACCAGATCACCACCCAGCTTGCCAAGATCCATGCCCGGAGCCATGGCCAGTTGACCGTACCCGTGGTCATCCGCATCCCCTACGGCGGCGGCATCGGCTCCGTGGAACACCACTCCGAATCGCCTGAGGCACTCTTTGCCCATACGGCCGGCCTGCGCATCATCTCGCCGTCCAACCCGCACGACGCTTACTGGATGATCCAAAAGGCCGTCGAATGCCAGGACCCCGTGATCTTCTTCGAACCCAAGCGTCGGTACTGGCTCAAGGGTGAGGTGGACGTTGAGAACGCAGGCCTTTCCGAGGATCCGTTCAAGGCACACGTGATCCGCGAGGGCACGGATGCCACCATCGTGGCCTACGGTCCGTTGGTACCCGTGGCGCTGGCTGCTGCCAACGCCGCGGCGGAGGACGGCCGCAGCATCGAGGTCATCGACCTCCGCTCCATTTCCCCGCTGGACTTCGACACCATCGAGGAATCGGTCAAGAAAACGGGCCGCCTGATCGTTGCCCACGAGGCACCCACTTTCGGCGGCATCGGTGGTGAGATCGCAGCGCGCATCACCGAGCGGGCGTTCCTTCACTTGGAAGCTCCCGTGATCCGCGTCGGCGGCTTCCACATGCCCTACCCGGTGGCGAAGGTCGAAGAGGATTACTTGCCGGATATCGACAAGATCCTCGAAGCACTCGACCGCTCCCTGGCCTACTAAACCGCCCTGATCCAGCCCGCTACTCCTGGGCGCACGGAAAATCCGAGGACCACTGTGACTGTAAAGAAATTCAACCTGCCGGACGTTGGCGAAGGCCTCACTGAAGCCGAGGTAGTGGCCTGGAAGGTCAAGCCCGGCGACACCGTCGCAATCAACGACGTCCTGTGCGAGATCGAAACCGCAAAATCGCTGGTAGAGCTGCCTTCGCCTTTCGCCGGCACGGTTACGGAGCTTCTTGTCGAGGAAGGCGTCACGGTTGAGGTGGGGACGCCAATCGTGGCTGTCTCGGACAACCAGTCGGGCGACGCAGTTCCGCAGGCACCGGTGCCCTCGGCTGATGAGGACTTCACCCCGATTCACGGAAAGCTGTCTGCGGACCAGGCAGTCACGCCCACCTACGGCAAACTGCCCGCGGATTCCGGCGACGCCCTCGCCGGTGGCCCGCTGGTGGGTTCGGGTCCAAAGGCCGACGCCGTCAAGCGCCGCCCGCGCAAGCGTCCGGCCGCTGCTTCGGCTGGCTCGGTCCGGGTGGACGAGAACGCCGAAGGCACCGTGCAGGACCACCAGTCCGTCCTTGAAGCCCAAGCAGCCGTGTCGTCGGTGACGCACAGGCCGCACCCGGCTCCCGCCGTCGTACGTCCTGCTGCCCCGGCCCAAACTGCCCCGGCCCAAAGTCCGCCGACTCAAACCGCACCGCCACAAGCAGCACCGGCGGTGCAGAGCCAGCCCGAAGCCCAGCAGCCGGCATCCCGTGGCGCTGCGATCAGTGGAACCATCAGCGGATTGGTGAACAAGGTGCTGGCCAAGCCGCCGGTGCGGAAATTTGCCCGCGACCTCGGAATCGACCTCGCCGACGTCGTAGCCACCGGGCAGCGCGGTGAGGTGACCCGGGAAGACCTGGTCAGCTACCAGGCGCAGCGGGACGCGGAACTGGACCAGGCAGACTCGTTCTGGGGCGCCTCCAAGAAGCCGCAGGACCAGCGGATCGAGCGCGTGCCCGTGAAGGGTGTACGCAAGGCGACGGCCAAGGCGATGGTGGATTCGGCTTTCACGGCGCCGCACGTCAGCATTTTCGTGGACGTCGACGCGAGCCGGACCATGGAATTCGTGAAGCGGCTTAAGGCTTCGCGCGACTTCGAAGGCATCAAGGTTTCTCCGCTGCTCATCCTGGCCAAGGCAGTCATTTGGGCGGCCGCGCGGAACCCCAGCGTCAACGCCACGTGGGTGGAAAACGCCGACGGTAACGGTGGCGCTGAAATCCAGATCAAGCACTTCATGAACCTTGGCATTGCCGCGGCCACGCCGCGCGGCCTCATGGTCCCCAACATCAAGGACGCCCAGGATCTCTCCCTCAAGGAGCTGGCCTTAGCACTCAACGAGCTGGCCACCAAAGCGCGTGCCGGAAAGACGCAGCCCGCCGAAATGCAGGGTGGCAGCCTTACCATCACCAATATCGGTGCCCTGGGCATCGATACGGGAACGCCCATCATCAACCCGGGCGAGGTGGCGATCATCGCGTTCGGCACCATCAAGCAGAAGCCGTGGGTCCTGGACGGTGAGGTGATCCCACGCTGGATCACCACTTTGGGGGGCTCCTTCGACCACCGTGTGGTGGATGGCGACCTGTCCGCACGCTTCATGGCGGATGTCGCCGCAATCCTGGAAGAACCGGCGCTGCTGCTTGACTGACCGCAAGGCCACTGCAGGTTCGATAGTTACTGAGCCACAGCTCGTCACGGGAACGTGGCGGACTGTGGCGAGGGTGTTGACGGAGGTCTTCCAGCCGCCGGTGGTGGTGAGCGTCCTCCTGCTGATCAGCCCGGCCATCGAACCCGGTTTCCCTGGAACCATGTGGTTTGGCTTGCTGGCTGCCTTCTTCGTGTGTGTCCTTCCCTTGGCCTACGTCCTGGTGATGGTGAAACTGGGCAGGATCACCGACCACCATGTCAGCGATCGTCGCCAGCGCACTCCTTTGCTGTTGCTTGCGCTGGCGTCTGTGGTGGCCGGCCTCATGGTGCTCCAATGGCTGCACGGGCCGGTGAGCATCGCTGTCATGATCATTGCCCTGATTGGCGGGATCGGTGTCCTGGCCGTGGTCAGCGCCTTTTGGAAGATGAGCGGGCATGCCTCGGCTATCTCATCGGCGGCTGTCATCGCCGTGTTCATGTTTGGACCGGCCTGGATGCCGTTGTTGCTGCTGATCCCGGCTGTGGGCTGGTCCCGCGTGGTGCTGCGGGCCCACACGTTGGCGCAAGTCGTTGTGGGCTCCGTCTTCGGCGGCGGCGTTATCGCCGGCTTGTGGTTGCTGCTCCGCGAGTGGATGCTCTGACCCGGAAGACGCTTTAAACAGCAATGCCGCCGGATCCCCGGCGGCATTCTTGCTGGTCTTGTTGGAGCGGCGCTTAGAAGGCCGGGTAGTTGACCAGGAGTGCCTGGAGCTCCGAGGTGGACATGTGGTTGGCCATCTCCACGCTGATGCCCATGGCAACGGCTGCAACGGTGAGCATGGCAACCAAGGCTACGGAGAGGAAGCGCCAGTCCTTGCGGAAGACGCTGCCGATGGTTTCCGGCATTTCAAGCTGCGGAGCGATGAGGTTGGGGGCGCTGTCCCAGGAGCCGTCGTCGAGGAGCGCAATGATGCGGTCGTTGCTGCGGTCGAAGTGCATGGTGCTGATGTTGTTGCCGTGGCGGGCAAGCAGGATGTCGTGTCCGACGCGCTGACGAGGCTGCAAAGTAAGCAAAGAGAGATCCCCTGAAATCGAAAGAGTAGTGGTGGCTCACGCCATTGGGGGCATCTCAATTTTATAACGGTTGCTCGCGCGAACCTGTCCAAAAAACGCCAAAAGCCGGGTGAGGCTGCCCACCCGGCGGCGTGATTCGGATCGCTTAAGGCTCGTCAGTCTTGGCGATGTAGACGTCGCAGGGAGCGTTGTGGGCCACGGTGTTCGCCACGCTCCCCAGCACACGGCCGAGGCCCTGCATGCGTCGGTTACCCACCACGATCAAGGTGGCGTCGAGCACTTCGGCTTCCTTGACCAAGGCTTCTCCGGGCTTGCCCCGCGCCGAGGAGTAGGTGACTTCAAGCCGGTCGTCATGCAGCTGTTCGGCGACGGCACGTGCCACTGCTTCAGCTTCGGCAGCATCGGAGACGATCCACCGGTCGGTACCGATCTCCACCACTTCGGTCCTGTTGCTGTCGAAAGCGCTGACCACGCGAAGGGAGGCGCCCAGTCCGATGGCCAGTTGCTGGGCGGCCTTGGCTGCCCGCAGCGCGGTTTCGCTGCCGTCGACTCCTACAATGACAACTCCGGTCATAGCGATGCTCCTTCATTGCTGGCTTGGATGGCCTCTGTGAGTACGGGGGCCAGACGACGTACGCCTTCGGCAATCGTAGCCGGAGGTACCGCGCTGAACGCGAGGCGCAGCTTGTTGGAAGGCCCGTCGGCAGGGACGAATGCCGCTCCGGGTATAAACACCACGCCGGCGTCGATGGCTTTGCCCAGCAAGGGGTAGGTGTCCACACCCTCGGGCAGCGTCACCCAGACAAAGAAGCCACCCTCAGGGCGGGTCCACGTCAGCCCGGACGGCATGTGTTCGTCCAGAGCGGAGAGGAGGGCCTGGCAGCGTTCGGCGTAGAGGGAGCGGTAGGTGTCGATCTGTCCGCGCCAGTCGTAGTCACGGAGGTAGGCCGAGATGAGCATCTGGTTCAAGGGCGGCGGGCACAGCGTGACGGCTTCGGACGCCAAGTAGAAGCGTCGCTGCAGGTGCGCGGGAACCAGGGCCCAGCCAATGCGCAGGCCGGGCGCGAAGATCTTGGAGAACGAGCCCAGGTAGATCACGTCGTCCGGGTTGGCTGCCCGCATGGGTGCGATCGGATGGCCGTCGAAGCGCAACAGGCCGTAAGGGTTGTCCTCCAGTACCAGAATATTCGCATTGCGGCATGTATCCACGATCCGCTGCCTGCGCTCCTGGGCCAGGGTGATGCCGGAGGGGTTGTTGAAGTTGGGGATGGTGTAGAGGAACTTGATGTTCTTGCCCTCTGACTGAAGTGCCGCAATCCTGGACTCCAGAAGCTCAGGCACCAGGCCGTCGTCGTCCATCTCCACAGGCTCCACCTGCACCTGGTATGCCTCGAACGTATTCAAAGCGCCAACGTACGTGGGGTTTTCCACCAGGACAACATCGCCCGGGTTGCAGAAGACCTTCGTTGCCACGTCCTGGGCCGACTGGGACCCGGCGGTAACCACCACATTCTCGGGCGCAGCGTCGGTGATGCCCTCGGCGGCCATGACCTCGCAGATCTGCCGGCGCAACTCCTCGGTGCCCTGTCCGCCGCCGTACTGCAACGCCGTCATGCCCTCGTCGGCGATGATCCGCGCGGCAGTCTCTCCGAGCTTTTCCAGGGGCAGCGACTGCAGGTACGGATTCCCGCCCGCGAGGGAGACCAGCCCAGGCTGCATGGAGATATCGAAGACATCCCGCACAGCGGATTGCTTGATGTTGGCGGCCCGCGCGGAGAACAATCCCTCGTGCGGGTGAGCGGCCGTTGCAGCGCGCTCGATGGCGTCGATGGCTTCAGCGGGCAGTGAGGTGCCGGCATCCAATGTTTCGTGGGTCACAGTGTTCAGGATACTCCCGAAGGTTGCTAATGAGGCAACATATGTTTTCAAAATCTCCTCCAAATCCGGGAGACCGGCTTTACGGAGGCAACGTCAAGGGCTGGAATGTACTCATGACATCGAACCGGGGAACCGTGACCAAGGCCGAACACTTCCACAAGCTCCACGATGCCGGGCCAACTCCTTTGGTCCTGGTCAACGTCTGGGATGCGGCCTCGGCGCGGGTTGTCCAGGACGCGGGGGCAACGGCCATCGCCACGTCAAGTTCCGCCGTCTCCTGGAGCTTGGGATTCCGCGACGGGGACCACGTGCCGTGGGGCCTCGCCATGGCGGCGCTGGGTCGAGTAGTGGGTGCCACCAGCCTGCCGGTGACAGCCGACATCGAGACGGGTTACGGCCGCACCGACGATGAACTCCGTGCCACCATCAACGCCGTGCTGGATGCGGGAGCAGTGGGCATCAACATCGAGGATTCCGCTGAGGAGCCTTTGACGGACATCGCTGAGCAGTCGCGGCGCATCGCCCTGATACGCGCCACGGCGGACGACCGCGGGGTCCCGCTGTTCATCAATGCCCGCACCGATACCTACCTCTCGGGTCTCTTTACCGGGAATGCGTACGACGAAACCCTTGCGCGTGCCGAGGCCTACCTCACGGCGGGAGCTGACGGGATTTTTGTCCCCGGCGTGGTCGATCTGCACGTCCTTCACGAGCTCTCCAGCCACATTCCAGCACCCGTCAATGCTCTGGCGGGCGTCGGGGCGCCATCGCCCTTGGAACTGCACGACGCCGGGGTGCGGCGCGTCAGTATCGGCGGCAACACGGCGAAGGCCGCCTACGCCAAGGTTGCGCGGGTGGCCAAGGAAATCCTCGGCGACGGCAACTGGGCAGGTTTGGCCGGCACCCGCAGCCATGACGAGATGGACTCGCTGTTCGCTCCGGGACCCAAGTACAGCATGTGACGCTGCCGCGGAGTCAGTAAGTGTACGACGGCGGCACCCGCCATAATGTCGGACCCCACCTATAGCTTGGGTTGAGTAAGGGAAAGGGCAGAGGAGGGCCGGATGGCAAGACGCAGTGTGCAGTTTTGGCGCATTGAACAGCTCAACGGAGATGACCTCACCCGGCCGTTCCCTGCGCGGCGTGTGGCCGACGTCGTCAGGAAAGCCCGCGAGGATGGAATTGACCGCCACTTCACTTGTTCCGATGGCACGGTCCTGCTGGCCCAAACGGCAGCCGTCTCGCCGCACCCGGTGCTGTTGCTTGACCGGGTGCGGGATACCAACCTGCCCAGCGTCGGCGATGCCCTTGGCCGTCGCAAACCGCTGCCGTTGGCTCCCGGAGACCACCTTCTTGAAACCACCTATTTCGCCTTCCTGAAAAGGAATGTCATCGCTGTCCTCACCAGCGGCAACGGCCCCAGGGCTTCGCGGATGGGGGAGTACCTGGGTGGGATGCTCGGATTGGAGCCCGCGCTGGTTCCTGTGGTCCGGGAGGACATTGAGGAAATCCTGACACGCTTGGAGGTGAGCCGCTTCGAGTTCGCCCTTCCGGCCGAACGGCTGTCCGGGAAGCTGATGGAAGGCGAATGGGCCGATGTCCTGGACAGCGCGTCCCGGCTCATGGCCGAAGGCACGTTCCGGATCTCGCTGAGTGTCGGGCGGTCCGGCAAGGCCGAGGACAAGCAACGGATCCGCGATCGCATCCAGCAGCTCATCGACCTTTTCCGGCGGGCCGGTTCCGTGGAGCACTTCGATTACGTGGTGGCCGAGGGTAAGGACTCACTGACCGGAGACCGCGAAGTAGTGGATCTGCTCAAGGAACGCTTCATCTCGCACATCGACGTTGATGCGGACGTGTTCAACGATCCCGCCAAATCGGTGGCCGAGGCCGTTGCCATCCTGAATAAACAAGCCATGGATAACGAGGCCTTCTTCGCCCGAACCCTCCCCGACACCAAGGGGGCGCCCGATAACGGCGTGGTGCCGGACCTCGTCGCTGGTGGAATGGTCGCAGCCCGGGCGGCCAAGGCTGCCGCGGTGGCCAGCCGTGAAGAGTCCGAGTCCCAGAAGGAATCCGAGTCCCGGGAAGAACCCAAGTCCCGGGAGGCGCAAGGCGGTGCGGGCCATGAGCTTGTACGAGGTTGACGTTGAGCGGACTGGGCGGCGCCGGACACTGTGGCGCTGGTTCCTGCTTCATCCACGTGCCGACTACGCTTGGGCCACCCTGGCGGTCCTCTTGTGGCTCAGTGCTGCGTTGGTTTTCCGTCAGCCACTGATCCTTGAAAGCGTTGGACCGGGGGCTAGGCGAACCCTCTTCCAGACGCTGGCTACCCTGGCCGGTGCCACAGCGGGGCTGACACTGACCAGCGTTTCGATGCTCATCAACGTCCTCGGCAAGAAGGCCGCGCCCGGACAACGTGAGCTGCCGTTGGAGAAGCTCACGGCCACGCACCGGCGCCAGATCGGTGAGGTCTTCCTGTTCGCGATCCCCGGTCTCGGTCTGCTGTTGGTCGTTGCACTTGCAACCCTGGTCCTGGAGGGCGATGCGCCTACCGGCCTGTGGATCCCCGAGGCCGTGGTCTTCGTGCTGGCCTTCGCGTCCGCCCTGTCATTGCTGCGCGTTGCCTGGGCCCTCCGGCGTGTACTGGCGATAGCCACGGCCTGAAGCAGCCCGCACCACCGCTGCTCCGTTCCCACCTCGCCAAGCTCAGCGCAGGCTCAGCGCAACGTCGAGCGTCATCCCGTTGATGTAGATCTCCGCCCGCGTCGCACCGCTGGCCGACACCACCGTATGGGTTAGCTGGGCTTCGATCCTTGGAATGTCGCACACGCCGCCTGGGCGGAGGGAGCCGGTCAGGTTCACCACCACTGTGGATCCGCTGACGTAGCCGGACACGAACTGCAGGGAGGACGCGGCGAGGGCATCGTAGAGTGCTGCGTCGTTATCCAAAGGCATGCCTGCACCCAACAGCCGGCCGAGTGCCACGGTCAACGGATCGCCGGGGGCCGCTGCGCTCCGGACGGCAACCAGGCTGTCATTGCACCCGAACCGCACTCCCCGGGAGCCGCCGTCGTTGATGGCTACGTAGTAGGCGGCCGGGCCGAGGTCGGCCGGAGGCTGCGCGGCGGCCGCAAGCGCGGCAGGAGCCGCAGCTCCCTGCGACGCGGTTGGCGCGGACGTGGTCTGCGCTGAAGTGGGCGGGGCGGGCGAGGTCGGGGCTGTTGATGGACCGACGGCGGCCCCCGGCGTCGGTGTGCTGGTTGGGGCGCTGGATGTGGACTCTGTGCCAAGTGCGGAAGCCGTGGCTGCAGGGGACAAAGCGGGGGAGGCAGGTGCGGACTGTCCGGGGGCCGGCACTACCGACGATCCGCCGCCCGTGGTCGTTGGCGTTGGCGAAACAACCGGATCCAAGGGGGAGGGGAGGCCCGGAGACGGTACGGCGGCAGCCGGGGAAGCAGTGCCAGTCAAAACGCCGCCGCCCGGTGAAGCCTCCGGCGACGGCGTGCAGCCAGCCACCCACAAACTGGCCATGAGGCAGGCAGCCGCGATCGCCGTCGTACTTTGCAGTCCCCGCCCGGCACGCATGACAGCCCCACGCTCCTGTCCGTTTACCTGTCCTCCAACGTTAGGCCGCCGCGGCGGCGAGGAACATGCCGCTTCGGTGTCGGTTCGGACAAGAGTTGGTCACGCCGGGAACGGAAATGCCCCCGTTCCGCCTGGGGCAAACAGGCGGAACGGGGGCAAGAAGAGGGGAAGCCTTAGGCTGCCGCTTCTTCTTCCTGGACGGCCGTAAGGGGCTCGAAGATGCCCTTGATCTGCTCAACAACCTCGGCGTCGTCCTTCGGGTGCAGTTCGGCGAAGCGAATCATGGAACCCGGAACGGCCAGCTTGACGTCTTCCAGGACCTTGGCGCCGGCGATGCCCACGGCTTTGCGGGCTTCGTCCTGCGCCCAGACGCCGCCGTACTGGCCAAAAGCGGTTCCGACGACGGCGGTCGGCTTGCCGGCGAGGGCGCCGGCGCCGAAGGGGCGGGACAGCCAGTCGATGGCGTTCTTGAGGGAAGCGGGCACGGTGCCGTTGTGCTCGGGGGTGACCAGGAGGATGGTGTCGGCCTTGGACGCGGCTTCGCGCAGGGCGGCGGCTTCGGCGGGAACCTGGCCTTCCACGTCGATGTCTTCGTTGTAGAACGGGATGCTGCCCAGGGAGCCGTGGATCTGGACGTCGACGTCCTGGGGGGCGTTCAGCTGGATGGCTTCGGCGAGCTTCTTGTTGTGGGAATCAGCGCGGAGGCTGCCGACGAGGGTAAGAACGGTGCTCTTGGACATTTGGGTTCTCCTTGGTGGGTGTTTGAGCCTTCACCGATACTAAACGGACCGCGGTCCGCTTTCTATTCCCGGGTCTAGAATGTTTCTTGTGAGCTTCATCCCAATGCGGCCTGACGTTCCCCTCGGGGCGCCCCACGAGCGCAGTGATGCCGCGCGGAACCGCGAGCGGCTGCTTTGTGCTGCCCGCGAGTTGGTGGATGAGTTTGGGGCGGAAGCGCTCACCATGGATGCGCTCGCGTGCAAGGCGAAGGTGGGCAAAGGGACGGTCTTCCGGCGATTCGGCAGCCGGGCCGGGCTCATGATGACCCTCCTCAGCGACTCCGAATCGGAGTTCCAGCGCGGCTTCATGTTCGGGCCGCCTCCCCTTGGACCCGGCGCGCCGCCCAGGGAGCGGCTCATCGCTTTCGGCGAAGGTCGCATCTACTTTGTCCTCGAAAACGGGGACCTATGGAAAGCTGCCGGCGCCTCGACCAGGAACCGCTTCGACGTTCCGGCCACCGTGCTTGCCCATCGACATATCGAGGTCCTGCTGCGCGAGGCGGGTGTGCCGGATCCCTGGGTGATGGCGATGGCCCTGATCTCGGCACTGGACCCAGAACGCATCGTCAACGATGTCCGCGTCCATGGCATCTCGCCCAAACGGCTCACCGATTCCTGGGGCGAACTGGTCAGCCGCCTGGTCACCGCCCAGTAGGCCGCGGAACCAGCGGTCGTACCTACGAAAAGCGCCCGCGTTCACCCGTGATCCGCGCCCGTGTTCACTCGCGATCCTCACTAGTGGCGTAACCTGCCGTTTCGTGACGCAGTCTGTACATAACAATCTGGCCGCAGGGGCGAAACTGGACCTCGTGAAGCGATATGTGAAGCAGTTATTGTGGTAGTTTCCTCTTGAATGTGACCCATGCCATACAACGGCCGACGTTCACTGAGGGGGCTTTGGGGGTACAGCATCCCTGTGCCAATTCGTAGCTGACACCGGCCACAGCCGGGAACCGCGGAAGGACCAGCTTTGAGCTTTGCCACGATTCAGGGCAACCGCCCGACATGCTGAAATATCTGTTGAAGCGGTCGGGGATCTACCTGATCATGATCTTCCTGACCACGAGTGCGGGATACTTCCTGGCAGTCTCAACGCTCAAACCCGCCCTGCTTGAGCAGGAGAAAATCCCGCGGCCAACCCCGGAGCAAGTGGCAGCCTCCTTTAAAGGCCTCGGCCTGGATCCCAACGCGAATCCCTGGGAGCGCTACGTCGAGTGGCTCGGCGGCATCGTCACGCGCTGGGACTGGGGCCGCAGCCCGAACGGCGCCTTCGTCAACGCCGAATTCGCCGACCGCGTGCTGGTCTCAACCAGGCTGTTCATCGCCTCGATCATCCTCACGCTGATCATCGGGGTGGCCCTCGGCGTGTATTCAGCGGCCCGGCAGTACAAGTACCAGGACCGCGTCATCACGTCCTACAGCTACCTGGTCCACATCCTCCCCGCACCCATCGCCTACTTCCTGGTCCAGTTGGGCGCCATCAGCCTCAACGAGGCTGCGGGGCAGCGCATCTTCTTCGTGACAGGAATTTCGACGCCGGGAATCGACCCTGGCTGGCCGGCTTTCGTCGACCTGGTGGCCCACTACGCCGTGCCCACCTTCGCGATGACCATCTTCGGTTGGGCGGGCTACCAGATCGCCCAGCGCCAGTACCTCCTGGACAACGTCAACGCCGACTTTGTCCGCACTGCCCGGGCCAAGGGGCTCACCCGCAACCAAGCCATCCGGAAACATGCCCTGCGGGTCTCCTTCATTCCGGTAGCCCAAAGCATCGCCTTCACCATCCCCGCCATCTTCACGGGCGGCTTCTTCGCCGAGGCCATCTTTGCCTGGCCCGGCATCGGTTTGTGGAGCATCCAGTCGATTGGACTCCAGGACGTCAACGTCGCCACTGCCACCTTGGCCTACGGTTCGGTGATCTTCGCGATCGGCGCCATCCTTGCCGATTTCGCCACCACACTGGTCGATCCACGAGTGAGGGTCCAGTAATGACAAACATCATTGATCCCATCGCCGAAATCGACGAGTCCCGGGTTTCGGACCAGGACGTGGTGATCGGGAAGTCCCGCATCATCTTCCGGCGCTTCATGCGGAACAAGACCGCAGTGGCGGGCTTGCTGATCTTCCTTGGCCTGTTTTTGTTCTCCTTGCTGGGCGGTTTCCTGACCCCGTGGGACAAGGTCACCATCGATCCCTTCAACATCGGCATGGGCCCGTCGCCGGAGCACTTCTTCGGCACCACCCAGGCCGGCATCGACCTTATGGCCCTCATCGTGGACGGAACCAGGACTTCGATCTTCATCGGCCTGATCGTCGGTGGTCTGTCCGTCCTGATCTCCGCGGTCTACGGCTGCACCATGGCGTTCTTCGGCGGCAAGGTGGACGCGACCATGCTGTTCATCCTTGAAGCCCTCATCATGATGCCCGCCATCCTGGTGGTCGCCGTGGCAACCAGCGGCAGTGGCGGGCTCAAGGACCTGCCCAGCTGGCTCCTGTTGATCATCGTGTTGCTCTTCTTCAGCTGGATGGGAACCGCCCGGTTGGTCCGGTCCCTGTCCATGTCCCTCATGCAGCGCGACTACGTGAAAGCTGCAAAGTACATGGGCGTCCCTTCACGCCGCATCGTTTGGCGCCACCTGGTGCCCAACATCGGCTCGCTCTTGGTCCTGGACTTCACCCGCGGCATCACCGGCGCGGTCCTGGCCGAAGTTGCTTTCTCCTTCATCGGCATCGGCATCAAGTACCCGGACGTCAGCCTGGGTGTCCTGATTGGCCAGGCGACAGGCCAGGTGTCCTCCTTCCCCTGGATGTTCTGGGTTCCGCTGATCGTCATGTTCCTCCTCACGGGTTCGCTCGCCATGATGAACGACGGCCTGCGCGACGCCTTCGACCCCAGCTCCAGCTCCATCGGACGGGCGAAACGGAAGACACCAAAGACTGTGAAGGGGGCCAGCAAATGAGCACCAACATTTCCCACACTCCAGCCGAACGGCTCCGTGACGCCGGCCTGTACGCTCCGGGCGATGCCGTGCTGAGTGTCCGTGACCTCAACGTCCGCTTCAACTCCGAAAACGGCGTGGTCCACGCGGTCCGTGGAGTGGACTTCGACCTTATGCCGGGCAAGACCCTGGGCATCGTGGGTGAGTCCGGCTCGGGCAAGTCCGTCACATCCATGGCCATCATGGGCCTGCTCCCCGAAACCGCTGACATCACCGGCTCCGTCCGCTTCAAGGGCAAGGAACTTCTTGGCCTCAGCGACAAGGCCATGTGCAAGCACCGTGGCAACGACATTGCCATGGTGTTCCAGGACCCGTTGTCCTCGCTGACCCCCGTTTTCACCGTGGGCAACCAGATCATCGAGGCGCTCACGGTGCACAACCCCACCATGAGCAAACAGGCCAAAGAAGCCCGCGCCGTCGAACTTTTGCGGATGGTGGGCATCCCGAGCCCGAAGGACCGGCTCAAGGCCTTCCCGCACGAGTTCTCCGGCGGCATGCGCCAGCGCGTGATGATCGCCATTGCGATCGCCAACGATCCGCGGGTACTCATCGCTGATGAACCCACGACGGCGCTGGACGTCACCATCCAGGCGCAGGTGCTGGAAGTCCTCCACACCGCGCAGGAGGAGACCGGTGCCGCGGTCGTGATGATCACGCACGACCTTGGCGTGGTGGCCGGCATGGCCGACGACATCATGGTCATGTACGCAGGCAAGCCCGTGGAATCCGGGACTGTGGAGCACATCTACTACAACCCCCGGATGCCGTACACGCTGGGTCTGCTCGGCGCTGTTCCCCGCGTTGATTCGTCCGAGAAGCAGTCGCTGGTTCCCATCGAGGGAACGCCGCCCAACCTGGCCCTGCCGATGACCGGCTGCTCCTTCGCGCCGCGTTGCCCGCTCGCCAGCGATGCCTGCCTGGAAGGTGAACCGGACCTCTGGAAGGTGCCGGGCTCGGACGGCCACCGCGCGGCCTGCATCAAGTCGGACAAGCTGTCCGGCGACGCGGACGCACACAAGATTTTCCACGCGCCACCGGTGCCGGTTTCAAAGTTCGACGGCGTTCCCCGCCTTGAGCGCCAAAAGGTCCTGGAACTCAAGGACGTCAAAAAACACTTCCCGCTCCTCAAGGGTGCCCTGATCAAGCGACGGATCGGCACGGTGAAGGCCGTGGACGGGCTGAGCTTCGATATCCGCGAGGGTGAATGCGTCTCGATCGTCGGCGAATCGGGGTGCGGCAAGACCACCACCCTCCTGGAGATCATGGAATTCCACCCGGACCAGGTGGGTGAAGTGGTGATCGGCGGAGTCAGCAACAAGGCAGCCACGGACAACAAGACCAAGATGGCCATGCGCAAGGAAATGCAGATGGTCTTCCAGGACCCCACAGGAGCCCTGGATCCGCGCTTCACTGTTTATGAGGTTTTGGCAGAGCCGCTGGAAAACCTGGGCATGCCCAAGGCCGCCGTCAAGAAGCGGATCATGGAGCTCATGCGCCTGGTTGGCCTGCAGCCGGACCACGTGAACCGCTTCCCCAACCAGTTCTCCGGAGGGCAGCGCCAGCGCATCGGCATTGCCCGGGCGCTCGCCGTCAACCCGAAACTCGTGGTGCTGGACGAGCCCGTGTCCGCTCTGGATGTTTCCGTGCAGGCCGGAGTAATCAACCTCCTGGACAAGCTCAGGGCCGAACTCGGGCTGAGCTACCTCATGGTGGCCCACGATCTTTCCGTTGTCCGGCACATCTCCAACCGGGTGGCTGTGATGTACCTCGGGAAGATAGTGGAGACCGGAGACGTGGACGACGTGTTCGACAATCCGCGCCACCCGTACACCCGTGCCCTGCTCTCCGCGATCCCCGTCCCGGATCCCGAGGTGGAGCGTACCCGTGAACGCATCATCCTGCAGGGAGACCTTCCCAGCCCGCTGGATGCGCCCAAGGGATGTAACTTTGCGACTCGTTGCCCCGTCTTCGCCGCGCTTCCCCCTGCCAAACAGGAGAAGTGCCTTAATCTGGAGCCGCCCCTGGCCTCTGAAGGTCAACAGGAATTTGCGTGCTTCTTCCCGGACGGAGAACTGGATGCCGACATGCTGGTGGTGCATGCCTGACGACACATGACTCATTTGAACCCTGTATTCAACTCGCAATCCAAGTCGTAAAACATGAAGGGCAAACCATGAAGAAGTACACGACGATCGGCGGCGTGGCACTCGCAGCAGCGCTGATGCTGACCGCCTGCGGCGGGGGAACGCCGTCGGGTCCGGCCTCCCAGAAGGCCGAAGAAGCGGGCGGTGACATCAGCAAGCTGATCAGCGTCAACGCCAAGGAAACCAAGGACCTGGACCAGGGTGGCACCGTTACGCTTCCTTTGAGTAACATCGGTCCGTCCTTCAATACCTTCTCGAACACCGGAAACAGTGCAGACAATCAAGCTCTGCACCGTCCCATCGACCAAGCGGGCACGTGGGGTTGCTGGAATATCGATTACGATGGAAGCGCGACGCCCAACAAGGACTTCTGCGAGGACGTCAAGAGCGAAGTCAAGGACGGCAAGCAGACCATCACCATCAAGGTGAACGACAAGGCTACGTGGAACGACGGAACGCCGATCGACGTCAAGACTTTCGAAAACACCTGGAAGATGCTCCGGGGTGAGGACAAGTCCATCGACATCGTCACCGCAGGCGGCTATGAGTTTGTGGAGTCGGTGAAAGCCGGGGCCAACGACAAGGAAGTTGTTGTCACCACTACCCAGCCTGTGTACCCACTTGATGCACTTTTCACTGGATTCGTTCACCCGGCAGTTAACACCCCGGAAGTATTCAACAACGGCTTTGTTGGCAACATGCATCCCGAATGGATGGCTGGTCCCTTCAAACTCGACAAGTACGATACCGCGGCAAAGACAGTGAGCCTGG
Source organism: Paenarthrobacter sp. NPDC089988 (assembly GCF_044748465.1). Taxonomy (NCBI): domain Bacteria; kingdom Bacillati; phylum Actinomycetota; class Actinomycetes; order Micrococcales; family Micrococcaceae; genus Paenarthrobacter; species Paenarthrobacter sp. NPDC089988. The sequence goes on along the minus strand of NZ_JBIVGD010000004.1, from coordinate 182,158 downwards.
TGCCGAATGACAAATGGTGGGGACAGAAGCCGGTTCTCGACAAGGTCGTCTTCCGTCAGTTGGAGCCGAGCGCTCAGATTGCGGCATTCAAGAACGGCGAGATTGATGGAATTTCTGCGAACAGCATTTCGGTTTACAGTCAGCTCGAAAACACGCCCAATGTCGACATCAGGCGAGGTCAAAGACTCTTTACCGGCGGTTTGAACCTCAACGCACTGGCCGAACCACTGACAGACACGGCTGTCCGCAAGGCAATCTTCACAGCCGTTGACCGTCCGGCTCTTCGCAACGTCCGCTTCGGTGGCTTGAAGTGGGATGAACCAAACCCCGGCTCCATGATGGTGATGGGATTCTCCAAGTATTACCAGGACAATTACCCCGTGAAGGACACCGGCGCAGAGGCTGCCAAGAAGGTCCTGACCGATGCCGGCTACACCGCCAACGATAAGGGCGTCATGACCAAGGACGGCGTCCCGGTCGCCTTCAAGATCACCAACTTCGGTGACGACCCCACGGTTGGGGCTACGGTACAAACGCTGCAGAATCAACTCCAGGCAGCGGGTATGGATGTTGGAATCGATCAGCGAGGACTCGCGGATTTCCAAAAAGTCGTTGGCAACCGTGAATTCGCTGTAACGATCTCTGGCTTCTCGCTAACAAACGGTGATGCGACCGACGGCGTGAAGCAGTTCTACGATTCCACGCAGAACCAGAACAAGCTTGGCGATGCTGAACTCGATGCCGAGATAAAGCGCCTCGCGACGATCGCCGACGACTCCGAGCGCAACAAGGCAGCCATGGAGGTGGAGAAGAAGCACATGGAGAAGTACTTCTCCATGGGTCCTGTCTTCAATGGACCTCAGATCTCGTTCGTGCACCAAGGCCTGGCCAACTATGGCCCGGCGCTGTTCAAGAGCAACATTCAGGTTCCCGACTGGACCACCATCGGCTGGGAAAAGGGCAAGAAGAAGGGCTAACCCTTCCGAAGCTCGACCGGTAGAAGGCCGGGATCTTCCGCACCAGCGGATGGTCCCGGCCTTCCCCTTTCCAACCCTCTCTCACCGAACACCCCCATAGGCCGGATGCTCCATCACCGAACACCCCGTAAAACTAATCCCTCCATCACCGAACGCCCCCATAGGCCGGATGCTCTCTCACCGAACGCCCCCATAGGCCGGATGCTCTATCACCCGATGAGAGAGCATCGCCCGGAAAGGGCGGTTTGGTGAGAGAGGATCGGTAGCCTTGGGGCATGACTTCCTCGCCGATCCGTACCGCCGTTGCGGGCTTTGGCCTGTCCGGCAGTGTTTTCCACGCACCTTTCATCGCGGCCAACCCGGCCTACGAGCTCAGCGTCATCGCCACGTCGGACCCGGAGCGCCAGGCAAAGGCCCGCCAGCGGTATCCGCAGGCAAGGATCGTCAACACCCCGGAGGACATCCTGGACCTCGCGGATAAATTGGACCTCATGGTGCTCGGCACGCCGCCCGCAACCCATTTCCCGCTCGCGAAAGCTGCGCTGGAAGCCGGCCTCGACGTCGTCGTCGATAAACCGTTCGTTGTGCACAGCGCGCAAGGTGAGGAACTCATCCAGCTCGCCGCCAAAGAGGGCCGCGTCCTCACCGTTTACCAAAACCGCCGCTGGGATGGCGACTCCCTCACTGTCCGAAAGCTGCTCGACGCCGGGACGCTGGGTACGGTGACCCGGTTCGAGTCCGGCATGGAGCGCTGGGCGCCGTCGATCGCCAAAGCCTGGAAAGCCGGGGCCACGGTGGAGGAGGGCGGGGGAGTGCTGTTCGACCTCGGCTCACACGTCCTGGACCTGGCGCTCCGGTTCTTCGGGCCGGCGAAAGTCACGTATGCCGAGATCACGGCCAGGCGTGCCCAGGAACGTGCCGATGACGACATCTTCATTGCCCTCCGCCACGATTCCGGCGTGGTGAGCCACCTGACCCTCAACCTCAACAGCCACCTGCACGGTCCACGATTCCGCGTTCTCGGCACCGAGGGCGCGTACGCGAAGTTCGGGACAGATCCGCAGGAGCCGTTCCTCCTGGGCGGCGGGCTGCCCACGGACCCTGGGTACGGCGTCGAACGTCCCGAGGAGTACGGCACCCTCGAGGTCAGCGGCCAGCGGACCACCGTGCCCACCGAGCGCGGGGCCTACCCGGAGTTCTACCGCCTGCTTGCGGAAAAGATCGACGACGGCGGCACAGCCTCCGCGCTTCCGGTACCTGTGGATCCGGCCGGGTCGGTGGACGTCCTCAAGCTCATCGAGGAGGCACGGAGGATAGCGGTCTAGACGATGTGGGCGCTGGCAACCACGGCGTAGATGGCCTTGATGTCGTCGCTGCCCTCCACGAAACGGCAACTGCCGGTCAACTGGACCACGTCAGCAGCCACGCCTTGCTGAACCACAGTCACGGCGGTGAACTGGGTCAGCGATCCCGCGTCCGGATGCGTGTAGCGGGCTTCCCGCACATGCCAGTCCCGTCCGTTGATGACCACTGGTTCGGTGCCAAGCAGGACGGCGTCCGGGAGTGACGAGAGAAAACCGTCCACCGAGGCGGCGATGTCACGCAACTGGTAGTCGGGAGCCCGGCGGGACACGGAGATGACGATGTTGGGCGTGTACTCCCCGGGTGTTTCCGGGGCAAGGAGCGCGCCGACGGCGTCGGGAACCACCTGTGTACGCCATCCTTCGGGCGGATCGACGCTGATGGAGGGGTAAGCGGGGAAGTCAGCGGACGGGAAGATCTGGTGCGATGGCATGGAAAACCTTTCGTGGAACGCTACTTGTTCAGGAAATCGACGAAGCCGCCGATGGACTCCACAAAGCCAGAGGGGCTGATACGGATCTCCGCACCCGCGCCAAGGCCGAGTTCCGCGGTGATCTTGGCTCCGATGCCTAGAGTCAGGCCGTCCTCGTCGATGCCGGCGGTCACGGAATACCCTCCTCCGCCACCAGCGGCCACGGTTTCCGAGGTAGTGATGCGCTGACCGAGGAACTCGACATACTGCCCTTGCGTGTACTCCAAGCCAGCGCCGGCGCTGGCGGCACCGGCCGTAACACCGCCGTCCTTGCTTGTCAGTTCTGCTTCTCCTGCGCTGGCCCAAGCACCAGCGCGGGCTTCGATGCTCTGTCCGAAGGAGAAGAGTCCGCCGGCAACCTCTCCCTCAGTCGTCTCTGTGAACTTGTCCCCTGCAAAGACTCCACCGCTCGGAATCATAGAGAAGGGATTGCCGCCAACGGCTTGAATCCCCGCTTCCGCCCCAGTCATGATGCGCACCGTAGATGTCGAGGTGAACCAGTCATCGAAGAAACTGCTCTTGGTGGTGGTGATGCTCTCGGCACCCACGAATGCTTGGCCACTTGCCTGGAAGGTAAGAGGATCGAACGGATTGAATACGAAAGGGACACGACCGCTGACGCTGACATCCCCGCGGCCCCCAACGAAGTTTTCGTTCGTCGTGGTGGACTGAATCGGTCCCAAGTCCGTCTTGCCCGTCACAACGACCCTCGTACCCACCGAGCCTTCAGCTGAGGCTCCGGCCTCTATGCCATTCGGCCCAACGGAGACGTGTGCCTCGCTCTCCCCAACAACCCCGCTGGAGATCCCGACATCGAGATGCACGGGACCGTAGGTTCCCAGGTCCACCTTGAAATCGCGAGTGTCGGAGTAACTGCTGCTTATGACGAAGGCATCGCCGCGCGAGGCCAGTTCCTGCTGGTTGGCGTTAAGCCGCAGGGCTTTTGCGCTGGCTTTTAGACAGTCAGCCGCGGCGCCGAGCCGCCGGGCAAGGTCGCTGTTCCACAGGCTGCGGAAACGGTCGGCGTCGTTGCCGCGCCAATAATGGCCGTCCTGGACCAGGGAGGTTAGCTGGCGCTGGAGGTTTGTGATCTTCTCTGCGTCGGCATCCATCAATTGCGAAAGTCGTCGGAGATCGCCAACGTCGGCGCCGATCAAACCATTTCCCACAGCCGCATCTCCCGCTTCTCGAATATTTGCAAGTCCGGTCTCGGATGACGTCAAGGCCGGGTGTGCCCTGAGCCTAGCCACTGCCACTGCCCGGCCGCGATGGGCAGATCTCCCCTGACGGCGGGTGGTGCGAAAAAGAAATCTGCGGGAGTGCGTAACCTCGCCGGGGTCCATAGCGATGTAGGGGGTGTGCGGGCCACGTCCCGCACGCTGATCATCCGGCCGCGGCCCCTTCCGCTGCCGGGGCAATCTCCCCAACTTTTCGGAGGGTTTCATGTCCTTGTTCTCTGTCCTCGCCACCAGCAAAGTCGCCGCCGGCGTCCTGGCCGCTGGAGCCGTAGCCGTCGGTGGAACCGGTGTTGCCGCCGCCACTGGTGCGCTTCCGACCGATATCCAGCAGACCGCCCACAACCTGGTGGGTGCTCCTGCCCCTGTCGCCGACAAGGCAGTTGCCCAGGCCACGGACGCAACTGACGCCGCGGCAAGCAAGGCAACTGACGCCGTCGAGACCGCAAAGGCCAAGGCTGAAGACGCGAAGGACGCCGGCCAGGCCAAGGCTGAAGACGCCGTTGCCAAGGCACAATCCGCAGCCGGTGAGGCCATCCAGGCGACTCCCGAAGCATTCGGCCTGTGCACTGCCTTCCTCAACGGCGGCCTGCAGTCGGATTCCAAGGTTCCCGGCTACCAGTCCCTGGTTGTTGCCGCGGGCGGCGAAGCCAAGGTTGACGCGCACTGTGCAGCGGTGGTTGACGCGGGCAAGGCTGCCGGCCTGAAGGCTGACGTCAACGCCAACGCTTCGGCAAACGCAGGTGGGGCCGCGGATGCCCAGCTCCCGGCGGTTCCGGCTGTGCCAGCCGTCCCGGCGACGCCTGACGTTCCGGCTGTTCCTGCCACTCCCGCTGTGCCAGCGCAGGTTCCCACCCACGTGCCGGCAGCCCCCGGCGCAGCGCTCGATTCTGTCCGCTAAGCACCTGGCGGCTACGGTTTAAGGGCGGGGGCTCCTCGGTTTGTACCAGGAGCCCTCGCTACGAAACGGATGGCAGCGTCGACGGTTCACGGGCCCCGGGACGTCGCTGCGCTGCGCTGGATGGAGGCATCCGCGGGTGCTGAACCCTTTGGTTGACGAGAATGTGCAGGCGGATCAGGACGATCCCGCCCTGCTCTTCACGGCTGCCTACAATGCTTTCTCCGGGCCGGTCTTCGGCTACCTCCGCGCACGTGGCGTGGATGATCCCGAAGCTGTGACTCAGGACGTCTTCCTGGCCCTTTACCCCAAGCTCGCCACCCTGCACGGAGGGCTGCAGGGGGCCAAGACACTCTTGTTTTCCATCGCCCACGCGCGGATGGTGGACCACTACCGGAAACGGGAACGCACCCCGGAGCCCACTCCGTATGAGGCGGACCTGGACAGCCGGAGCGCCCCTTCCGCCGAGGACCAGGCTGTTGGCGCCCTGGGGGTCACCGAACTCATGGAAGACCTGGCCGACGATTACCGCGAGGTCCTGGCCCTGCGCGTGGTCGCGGACCTCTCCGTGGAAGAAACAGCGGACATCATGGGCAAATCCCAAGGTGCCGTCAAACAGCTGCAACGCAGGGCACTGAATGCTCTGCGAAAGAAGGCTTTGGGGAAGCGCGCTTTGCAAAGGAATGGCACATCATGAGCGAACACAACCCGCGGCGCCAGGCGGAATCCGCCGTCGATCGTCTGCTGGCCGACTCCGGGTTCCCGCACGGCAGCGATGTCCGCGATGAACTCCTGGAGCTCCGCTCGCTCGCAACCACCTCGCCCCTGCCCTCGGATGCCGTGCGTGCCCTGATGGTTGGCGGCGCACCCACCGCCAGGCTCACGACGGCGGAAGGCCCCTCCGCGGTGAAAGAGCTGCCGACGGCGGTACTCACCACGGTCGGCTCCACGCCTGGGCTGCCCGCCGACGAAACGCCTGCCAGCGCCGCAGCACCAAGCACCGCTGAAGCACCCACCACTGCACTGCAAGTGAAAGACGAACTGGCCGCCCGCCGTCGTAAGCGCCGCGCTGCCATCGCGGGACTTGCGGTGGCTGTCGCGCTGGGCGGTGGAGCAACCGCGGCCGCGGCCCAAGAAGGCGGCATCCCGGCAACCATCCAGCATCTCGGGGCGGCTGTAGGCTCAGTGGTTTCGCAGTTCACGCCGGCCCCGGCTCCCGTGCAAAAGCATCCGGCAGTGCCGCCAACCTCTGGAGTCCAGCCGGCACCGGCTGCCCCTCAATCGACGGAGGGCGCCGTCCCCACGGAGCAGGGCAAACCAGGCAAGTCTGGATCAACGCCCTCGGAGACGGGCAAGGTCCCTGCCGATGATATGTCGCGGCCGCCGAAGGAACCGGAGAACGCAGGCAAGGTGCCACTGCCTGCGCCTCCTGTCACACCACCGTCCCTTGGGGAGCCGTCGCTTCCCCCGAGCCTGGGGCCGTCCACCCTTCCGGAGACGCTGCCGTCGCACCTGATCCCGGAGGTCCCCAAAGCGCCGGGTGGCCCTGCGAAATGATGATTCGCGCCGGGTGCTTTGAGGTCTGCGCGAGTGTGTAGCGTTTGAGGTACCTTCACCGGGCACTTTTGCGGGCGGGGTATACGGGAATTCTGGTTCCGCGGAATTCTGTGCACTTTCATGAACGAGATAGAGCGTCAACGGTGGCCGGTAACGGACCGGCTTACGGGAACAAGGCACGGCCAAGTCATTCAAAGGAACCGCTACTACTCCGAGAGGTCCTCTCCTTCGGCTTCATATTGGTGCGCTAGGGTCTTCGCTCGCGGCGTTAGTCGCAGCCAGAAGCCTTCACGCATCGGTCGCCACTCCAGAGCGTCGAGTGTCATCTCTGACCGAATAACCCATGTTTCCGACGGAGCCTCCCAATCCTCAAAGCCCGTCTCCCCAAGCTCTCCAGGCGTGAGGAGCCCCTCCGAATAAACAGAATGAAGGACGTCCAGGACCATCTGCTTGGTACTTGGGGTTATTGTGCCTTTAGTGCCCCACCACACGACATCGTGCAGTGAAACCCAGGCGGCTAGACCTGATACGAGTAACTTACGGATGACTTCGTCTTTGCTTACCACGGCACACCTTTCGTCAGATGGGAGTCTGGTCTGATCCCGTTGCAGGGAAGATATCGATCGATAGCCACTTGTCTTGGAATTAGGACTTTCACAGGAGCCTGGCGCCATCGTGCAATGGAAAGTCCTGCCGACTATCCCGTCCGGTCAGAGATGGTCCAGCCTCGTAGTCAGGACCGATTGGCTGCCGCTATGTACGCAAAAGCGTGTCGTGTACCGCCACGTGCTCGCCGACCTGAACGGTCAATAGACCGCTCAGGCCCTCCGAACGGGACCACACCCGGAACTCTAGGCGTCCAACCTCGTTGCGCACGGAGATCTTCGACGCGGTCTCTCGTTCAAGAACCAGGCGCACTTCGTCACCGTAGAGCCAGCGGATGCTCGCTGATCCAGCGATCTCGTCCCAGGTAAGCGTCACGGTGCTTCCGTCATTCGCCCACGCGATCAGAGAGACCACCCCAGGCTGATCAGACGGCTCGACCCCAATCCCGACATCACTCAGGTCTTCAAGCCTTGGAACTTCCAGCTGGGCGCTCATAATCACATGCTGCCATAACAGCCCGCCACAATGGTCGGGGCCAGCTGCACGTTGAAGGATGGGCTTACGGGCGGTGTTGATTTGGTGGATGTACGCCCCACCTGTGGCTGAAGCTGTCGGATGCCCACGGGGTAGTGTTTGTGCAGGCCGATGTCGCTTCCCCCCGGAGGACCAATGAATGAGCTGCTTTTCACAGCTGAAGAACTACCGGAGGGATTCTCCTATCCTCGCGGGCTCCTTCGGCTGGTGGAATTGAAACTTTTCGAACTGGAGCCGTGGTGGATACTGACAGGCGATCATCTGCGTGCCCTTCAAAAGGGGATGCGCGATCGGTACCCAACTCGGCATTTAGTGCTCTTCGCAAAACGTCAAGACAATGATGACTGCGTCTGCTTCGACATGGATACGGGCAAAGTGTCCTTGGTACACGACTGGGCGTCGCCGGGGTGGGAAGCCAGGGGCGAATTCCAAGACTTCAACAAGTGGCTGCACGCCGCGGTTGATGACCTGATCGAGTTTTAGCGAGCTGTACCTATATGGATCCCAGAGACGAGATCAGAGCCCGTGCGATTGGTCTTACGAGGTTGAGCAAAGCGGTATCGCAGGCGCTTCGACACGAGCCGTGGCTGTTCGAACTTGAACTAGACGAGCACGGCTGGACCTCCGCAGAGAACTTACTGGAGGCGCTTCGCAAGGAAGTTCCGGAGTGGTCTGACCTAACTCTGGCTGACCTGCAGATGATGATCGATTCTGCGGCAAAACCGCGGCACGAGATACAAGGGGACCGGATTCGTGCTTTCTACGGGCACAGCACGCCGGGCGCAATTGCCTTGGCTGCGGCTACCCCTCCAGCCGAACTTTTTCATGGCACGTCACCTGAAAGTATCGGGGCGATCTTCAGTGGTGGCCTCCAGCCGATGAGCAGACAGTATGTTCACATGTCGGCAGACGCCGAAACCGCAGTGCGAGTCGGAAGCCGTAAAAGTAAGCATCCAGTGATTCTGACCATCGATACGATCGCCGCTCTAGCTTCCGACATCGCTTTCTACCGCGGAAGCGGTTCGGTGTGGCTTGCCAAAGACGTTCCTGCTGAGTTCATCCGCCTTGATCGGGCTGACTGAGTAAACTCCCTACCCAAGTTCAGGACTGTCTATCAACCGAGCATGACAGCTGCGCCACGTTTCTTCCGGGCTTCCTTAGCTGCTCAACCATTGTCCGGTAAAGGATCCTTTACAGGACGTTCCAGTTCAAAGAAGTAAGCGGTCTATGACTTGCCCTAGTTCACTGTGTCCGGTGAAGGATCGGCTTCCGCGCGCTGGAACTCAGCCGAAACACGTGCCGTAGAATCGCGGCGTGAACGAGAAGCGAGCCTTGCCATTGCGGCCAGCAATTGAGTTGGAGCACCCGGGAGCGCTCTCCGCATCGCGCGAAGCTTTGCTTGCCCGCTGGTACTCCCTCCCGGATAAGGGAACCGCACTTCGACTCGCATTCCTCGAGTGGTGGTCTTGTGTTGAACCCAGCTTTCTGACTGGGTTACCCGACTACGACGACAGCGCCTCTCTCTTCCCCGAGCTAGCTGCCTTCCTAACATCACCTTCTGAGATCGACAGCACGGTCAGATTCGTCCTGGGTTGGATGTCGAAGTCGTTCCCCTGGTGTTGCGGTTGCGGTCCTACGCCGTGGGAGGCTGTCGGGGAAAAGCTGTGGTCAGAGTTCTTGGCAAGCGGCGATGTGGACATGTCGGAGTTCTCGGACGATAGCACGTACGGCGTCTACTTCACCCACATTTACACCTCCACTCAGCAGAAGCGGTCGCCTGACACTGGTGACTAAGGCCGCCCGTAGAAGGATCTCCAAAGGGACGCTGGCCGTCCGTTGGATATCCACCGACCAGGTTGAAGCACTCGGAGCTGCGCAGCTCGGGGAAAGTATTTGACTCGGTGCCGTTATGATCCAGTAATGACCTGCTAAAGGACGGATATGAGTTTATTCAGACGCGTGACCGCAGGGTTGGTGGTCGTGGCTTCGCTCACGGCCTGCACTCCTGAGCAGCCGCTCCCTGCCCCTACAGCAGCCGAGATCGATGGAACATGGGTCAATAGTGAAACTCGCCTTACCCTGATGCAGGACAAAACCTTCACGCTCGAAAACGCTCCTGGCTATCTGGATCCCTTGGGGGACGCAGACTGGAAATCTGGCCCTTCCGGTTCCTACACCTCAACAGGGACATGGGATTTAGGTTCAGGAATGCTGTGGTTGAGCGGCTCGAGAGTGACAAGGCCGCTCTATCTCGGCCAGACGTCCTCCGAGCGAGTGCTTGAGTTCGGAATCGATCTCGCGGGCGACGCCAGGTGCTTTCAGCTAGTGCGCGAGGGATCAAAGACTGTTCCGCTTGGTCCAAAGGACTGTATTGCCTAGCCGAATGAGGAAACAGGTGTCCGCTAAGGGACCGCTTAGGTGCAGTGGCCCAACCGCAGGGTGGCCCCGGGGTTGGGCCGTTCACTGATTCTATGAGGCATGATGTTGCCATGCTTGAGATCTTCGGTGAGAGATTCAACGTCACGGATGGAATCCCCGGGTCTCCTGAGAGCGTGGGGAACAACGTCGCCTACTTATTCGGCCGCTATGGCGGCTGCACGTTCAATGGCGGCCTATACCGGGTGCATTCGACAGAATCATTTCGCAAAGCATCGACGATGGTGGCTGAGGCTTACCCGGAGTTCGGCTTTCCACTCATCCCTTTCGGCTTCGATTGGTTGGGCCGTCAGTTTGTCCTTGACCTGCGAAGTGGCCACGTGGATCCCGAAATACTTCTTCTGGAACCGGGAACGGGTGAGGCGTTAGAGATCCCAAGGAAGTTCTCGACCTATCACGACGACGAGTTGGTCCGGGATCCGGAACCGAGCCTATGTGTGAGCTTCTTCAATGAATGGAAGTCTGAGAACCCCGCAGACTTGGCTTTCGACCAGTGTGTCGGCTACAAAGTCCCTTTATTCCTGGGCGGCCAAGACTACGTCCACAACCTTGAGGTCAACGACATTGAAGTTTACTGGTCACTGATGGGCGAGCTCCGTCTCGCTACGATGACCCTCGCTCCTGGCACGCCGATAAGCAGGATCGAAATCGGTGATTAACGCTTCAGCACGGCTCCGGTATGCCGGTAGAAATTGCAGAAATGCGTTCGGTTAGGGGATCAGCTTGCGGGCTTAGCTTCCATTGGAAATAGAGTCATTGCATGCCAACCCCACAACCGACAGATCGATTGCAATTCCGTGAGATGACGGATGCGGACCTCGACAACATGGCCGCGTTGCTCGGAGATCCCGAGGTGATGCGCTTCTACCCCGCACCCAAGTCTCGGGAAGAAGCAGCAAGCTGGATCCAATGGAATCGTGAGAACTACGCGGAGCACGGGTACGGCCTATGGATCGTCGAAACGCATAACGGCGAGTTCATAGGCGACTGCGGCCTGACCTGGCAGCAGGTGAACGGCGCACAGAAGCTTGAGGTCGGGTACCACGTGTGCTCCGACCTGCACGGCCAAGGGTTTGCGACAGAAGCAGCCGTTGCTTGTCGCGACTACGCCCGACAAAATCTTGCAACCACGGAACTGATAGCCATCATCCATCCGGATAACCGCGCTTCAGAGCGGGTGGCTGAAAAAATTGGAATGCACCGCATCGCTGATGATCGAGGCGGGAATATCCCCGCCCGAACAGTTCTGAGTATGCAGCTGTAGATGGTCCGAGGCCGCCCGCTGGAGGATCCCCTAACGGACGCTGGAGTATCCGCAGAGCCACTGGCTCGCGGGCGGGAACGGCGGAGCGGCTCAGCTCTCCGGGTACGCTGTGCCTATGCAGGTTCGTGAAGCCACCATGGATGACCTGGGACATGTGAATGCGGTCTGTGATGCCAGTGGCCGAACTCGTTGGACCAGCGAGATGATCGCTCCAAGGAGCGACCGCGTCGTTCTGGTGGCTGTCACACAGGATGGAGTAGTCGGCGTGGCCAAGACGCATCTCCACCCAGATCCCGAAGGCAACGCCCCAGCGGGCCACTATCTCGGTGGCGTGGAAGTCGCTCCGGGTTTCCGCCGGCGAGGTATCGGTTCTGCACTAACCCGAGCGAGATTGAAATGGATCTGGTCCCGGGATTCCATTGCGTACTACTTCACGAACGAACACAACACGGCATCCATCAGGATGCATGAGGCTCTCAACTTCCGGCCCGTCGCCCGCTTCTCGGAGATTCGCGGAGTGACCGCAGACGGCGGTCAGTCAGAGCTCATCCTATTCGAGGCGTCCCGGTGGGAATGGACTTGAGGGACGGCCTTCGCCCCGGCAACAGGCCGATCGATGACTAGGGTGAGCCTATGAACATCATTTCCGCCCCATCAGACCTTGTCATTGCGAATAGCGACGGAATTGACGTACGTTTCGCGGGTATCAACCTGGATATGGCACCCGGATACGTAGGAGAAAGGGCAGGCGAACAGAGTGTCCACCTGCACCTAAACGGTATCCGCGGCACCGAAACCCAACTTCGAGATAGCCAGTTCTTAAGAGACCTTCAGGATTGGTCTGAACGAGACAAAGATCTCGAAGTTGTTGGTCAGGAAGAATATCCTCCCCAGATGCCGAGCATCGCTGTCTTCGATCAGATTGGCATCGAACTCACTGACGATGTCGGTACCGAGTACCTTCGTGTGGGCGGCAAGATGGCAGGTAGCGGAACAGAGTGGGATGCACTCTGGATTTACACTCCCGCACCCCCGCCCAATGCCCGAACACTGCAAGTCGAGTTCGATGTAGACGGTCAAACCACTGGAAAGCACTGCATCCTAAGCCTCGATTGAAAACCGTCCGGTAGGGGATCCTCCTACGGACGTCGGACTTTGTTTCCGCGGGTCGTGAAATGGATCTGGATGTGCCCGAGCTCAGCGCGCGGAAGGACTGCCGTCACGACGCCGCCGGTTGCCAGCTGGGCTCCGATGCCGTACACGAACGGGTCCGTGTCGACCTCTGCACCAGGCACGCTGATGCCGTTAACGACGGTCCTGACGTGGCTGTTGACCATCCGGCTGGTTATCGGGGGTGGGTGATGGTCCCAAGGGTCGCTTCCCGGCCAGAGCTCTTGTCGGTACTGGTTCATGAGGATGTGATTGATGTGATCAGCCAGAAGGCGTTGAACCGATGAGTGCTCGGATGGAGCGCGGTGCCAGGTGGTTCGCACTGCGTCCCATAGTTGCGGGTAGCGCAGTCGCTCCACCTGCTCGATCAGCCACGGGGGGCGCGGCCAAGGCGGAACTTCCTCAATCGATCTCCTCGACTTCTCGTCGAGGTCTGCGAGGTTTACCGGATCTTCGTGATTATCCGGGTTTCGCCATAGCGTGTAAGTGATGCTAGCGGTCACTTCGCTGTATCCATGCTCATCCCAGCCGTTGGTCACACCCACGGAGTCCGTGTCCTCCAACGAAGGTTGGGGCGTAAGCCCCATCACCGGAATGGGCATAAGTTTCAGGTTCTCGGCCCATTTGGCACGGGGATCCGGGGCGTCCTCAGGAAGAATGCCTGCCGCTCTCATGCCTCGACTGTGAAGCAAGGGAGGGAACCTGTAAACAGGACTGAGTTTCAGGTCTCAAATGTGTCCCGGTGAGGGATTGGCGTACGGGGCGCCGTTTGAGTCGGTCACTAGCGCCCCGCCTTTGAGCCTCTCTTCCTACTTTGTTGATCGGTCATCCACATCAGTCCTGCAGACACTTCGGGAGCGGGATTCCGAGGCGCTCCAGAAGCCGGACGACCGTGTCCTCTACGGAAATGACGCCTGGTTCTTCGGCCGCTTCAGAGGCCATGAATGTCCTCAGTTCTTCCGGGGAGCCAGCAGTATCGACTTCGCAGGAAGCCTAAATGTAACCAGCCGGAGGGTCCCTCATCGGAACGGTACGTGCAACTGCGATTACTGGCCGGTCGATTGGGGTGCCCGAGGATTCGACCAGCGCTGACAATCCCTTTTGAATCTCTTGCGGGTGCAACGGAGCTAGACTGCCGATCATGTTGTTGGAAACGGGTGAGACCCGGTTCGTCAGGGACTCGAAGTCATCGGTGCTGCGGCTCGGACAGGAAGAGAAACCGAACGGACAAGGGGTTGGGCGACGTCTGCTGTGGCAGGGTGCTGAACCCGCGTTTGAGCTCTCGTGGTGGTGCGGAACCTGCCCGCTGCTGTTCAAGCGCCTGGAAGGGGCAACGGAGACATTATCTCTTCCGGAAATGCAGAAGACCCTGAACTCCGGTATCGACAAAAATCGAGAGCGGCGTCCTTGACGCCTTCGCCGCGATTCTGCCGGAGGGTTCCTACGTGCCACTGCTCCTGCGGGTGCAGCCCGATTTGGTGTATCCAGGCCGCGAAGGGGATTACTTTAGCGAGGAACAGGTAGATACCTGGGGAATTTCAGGTTTTTGGGGCCTCCCCGAGTATCCGCAAACCCCGTACTACCGGACATGGCAAGCCCCGGTGAATGCTTCGGCACACGCATTCGAATTCGTCGTTCCGATGGTGCCCCCTAACTGGAACGAATCCGGTCGGGTGGAAGAGTACGCACAAGAACTCTTGAACTCGTCTACCCCGACTGCAGTGGCCGTGTCGATCCTTGATGTTTGTGCGCCGGCCGTCGACAACGGAACGGACTACTACGGCCATTGGGGCATCACGCATTTCTTGCTCGATGGCCATCACAAAATGCAGGCCGCAGCGGAAGCCCACCGTCCCTTGCAGTTGCTTTCTTTGCTTTCCATCGATGGCAGCCTGGCTAATGAGGAGGAAGTACTGCGGCTAATTCAGCTCCGAGCCCGACCCCATGCAGCGAGGGCTGCCCGCGGGACTCGCTGAACATTGCTGTGGTCGTTCCACCACCCGCCAGGAATCTTCACGTGTCTGCCGGCGCCAACCACCAGAACCCTGACGCCCTTCGCGACCAGCGGACGTGGGACCGTTCGGGCGGCGTGCGGCTTCGATGGAAGCCGTACCCCGCCGTCGTACTCGCCTGAAAGGCTAGGCGGAGACCAGGCTGTGCCAGTCCTCAACGAGGGGCAGGTTGTGCGCCTCGGAGACGGAGTGGTGTGCCACGTGGCCTGCGGCGATGTTGAGGCCGGCAGCGAGTGCGGGGTCGCGGTCGAAGGCGGCCTTGACGCCCAGGTTTGCCAGGGCGACGGCGTAGCGCAGGGTGACGTTGGTCAGTGCGTACGTGGAGGTGTTCGGAACGGCGCCGGGCATGTTGGCAACGCAGTAGAAGATCGAGTTGTGGACCTTGTACGTCGGTTCCTGGTGGGTGGTGGGGTGCGTGTCCTCGAAGCAGCCGCCCTGGTCCACGGCGATGTCCACCAGCACCGAGCCCGGCTTCATCCGGGACACGAGTTCGTTGGTGACCAGCTTGGGAGCCTTGGCGCCCGGGATCAGGACGGAGCCGATCACGAGATCTGCGTCGACAACTGACTTCTCGATCTCGTAGGCGTTGGAGGCGACGGTCTTCAGGCGGCCCTGGTAGAGGGCGTCGAGTTCGCGCAGCCGGTTGATGTTGATGTCCATGATGGTGACATCAGCACCGAGGCCCAGCGCCATGGCAGCGGCGTTGGTTCCCGCAACGCCGGCGCCGAGGACAACAACCTTGGCCGGGCGGACGCCCGGTACGCCGCCCAGGAGGATGCCCTTGCCGCCAGCCGGGGCCATGAGGGAGGACGCGCCCACCACGACGGACAGGCGGCCTGCGACCTCGGACATCGGGGCTAGCAGGGGGAGGGTGCGGCCTTCCTGCACGGTTTCGTAGGCGATGGCCGTGACGCCGGAGTTGATGAGCTCAGCGGTGAGCTCGGGTTCGGCGGCGAGGTGCAGGTAGGTGAAGAGGATCAGGCCCTTGCGGAAGCGGTGGTACTCGGCCTTGATGGGTTCCTTGACCTTCATGACCATGTCTGCGCGGCCCCAAACGTCGTCAGCGTCGGCAACGATTTCGGCTCCGGCGATCGAGTATTCCTCGTCGGTGATGCCGGATCCGAGGCCTGCGCCGCGCTCCACTAGGACGGTGTGCCCGTGGGTGCGGAACTCGTGCACGCCGGCGGCCGTGATGGCTACGCGGAACTCGTTGTTCTTGATTTCCTTGGGGACGCCAATGATCATGTGGGGCTCCATCGTCAGCGGCCTCTTAAGGCCGGATTTGTTGCTGTGGGCTGTGATTCCAGAATAGATCCGGCTGTGAGGCAGGCGACATGGACGCTGCTGAAGTGCGCTGGCAGAAACCGCGGAAATTCAAGGTTTTCTGGATTTCAGGCTCGACATTTGTCGAGCACTCAAGCGTCAAGTGTCGCCTGGTGTTGGTACGCTTTCCGGATGCAGCAAGACGTGGAGCAAATCGTTGAACGCGTGGCATTGAAGCTGGGACGCGGACTCTCGCTTGAAGACCTCGACGGCGTCCTCCTCGCCTACAGTTCCAACCAGTCGCACGCCGACCGCGTCCGCGTAAATTTCCTGCTCAGCAAGAAGGTGCCAAGCGACGTCAGCGCGTGGCAGCTCTCCCACGGAATTGCGACGGCGGTGCGTCCCGTTGTGGTGCCGGCGAACGACGAGCTCGGCATGCTGGGCCGGGTGTGCGTCCCCTTGCTGGTCCGCGGTTTCCGCGTGGGCTACTTATGGGTCCAGCAGGACCTTGAGGAGCAAAGCGCGACGGCGATACTCGCCGAACTGCCAGGGGTCCGTGACGAGTTGGACTTGCTGGCAGGGCTCCTGCTCGACTCGAACACGGCCGAGTCGGAATTCCGGAGGCGCCGGGAACAGGAGTTCCTGGCGGCCTGCGGCGGAGAATCCAACGCAGTGGCCGCCGTTGCCGGGTGGAAGGAAATCCAAGGCCGCGGCCCCTGGCAGGTAGTGACCATACTGGACGCCGACGGTGCCGGGTCCGCCGTCGACCCTCTCGCGGCCACGCTGACGCACCGTTCCGCCGCGTTGCAGTCGACCATCGGCGTTGATGCGGCCCTGTTCAGTGCCGGGACCGAGACCCATTCCGTGGTGCTGTTCCGCGAATCCGGCGGCCGTGCCGATCACGCCCAAGTCCTGGTGCACTACCAGTTGGAACTGGCCAAGCGCGCCGGGCGGAAAGTGGATCGCGTGATCCTGGGCATCAGCGAGCCGATCCAGGTGATCCGGCAACTCGCAGGTGCTTACCGCCAATCGAAGGTGGCCGCCCAGGCTGCTGCTGTTGATCTTCCACTCGGCGAGCTCGTGGACAGCAAGTCCGTGGGGGTCTACCAATTGTTCGACCGGCTGCAGGCACCTGGCGGCTGGGACGACGCCGGATCCGTGCACTTCCGCGCCCTCGAGGACCACGACCGCAACGGCGAACTGCTTCCCGTCCTCGAGTTGCTGTACGACAACGACGGCTCGGTCCAGGACGTCGCCGCAAAACTCCACCTGCACCGCAGCAGCATCTACAACCGGCTTGGCAAGATCCGCCAACTCATCGGAGCGGATCCGCTGGGCGGTGCCATCCGGCTGGAGCTGCATGCAGCGTTGAAAGCGCGGCGCTGGGCCGGGCGGCCCCGGATCTGACCCCCGCCGGCTGAGCCGCGCCCCGGGCAGCCGAGCAGCACGCCGCGCATCTGAGCCGCACGCCGTGCCCCAAGCCGCGCACCAGAACCAAATGGACAGCCGGGCTGCCGTCCGCCTACTCTGAGAAAACGGTTTCTCACTTCTCGGAAGGATCAGTGTGGGCGGCGTTGTTTCCGGAATCCTCATCATTTCTGCGGTCATCGCCGTGGGATACGTGGCAGTGCGATTGAAGGTGCTGTCGCCCGACGTCCAAGGCGCCTTGACCAAGACGGCCTTCTACATCACCAACCCGGCGTTGCTGTACACGGTGGTGGCCGGCAGCGATATCCGTGCCGCGCTGGGTATCGATGCCCCGCTCGCGCTGCTCTCCGCGGTGATCGTGGGGCTTCTCTATTGCTTGCTGAGTTTCCTGTTCTTTCGCCGCTCCGTCGCGGAAACGGCGGTCGGTGCCATGGCCAGCAGCTACGCCAATGCAAATAACATAGGCATC
The DNA here is from genome assembly GCF_044748465.1 of Paenarthrobacter sp. NPDC089988. Taxonomy (NCBI): domain Bacteria; kingdom Bacillati; phylum Actinomycetota; class Actinomycetes; order Micrococcales; family Micrococcaceae; genus Paenarthrobacter; species Paenarthrobacter sp. NPDC089988. The sequence goes on along the minus strand of NZ_JBIVGD010000004.1, from coordinate 164,475 downwards.
CCGGTTTCCCTCTATGCCGTAGGGACGGCCCAGCACGTCGCCCCGGTCCTCCTGGTGCAACTGCTGGTCCTGGCGCCCTTCTATGTGACCATCCTTGGCCTGGCGGGTGGCGAAAAGATCCACTGGAAGCGCGTCATCCTCCAACCCCTGGGCAACCCCATGATCATTGCATCCGGTCTTGGCGTTGCAATGGCCCTGACCGGTTGGCGCGCGCCGGAGTTGGTGCAGAAGCCCGTGGACATGCTGGCGGGGGCTGCCGTGCCCATGGTTCTTTTGGCCTTCGGCATGTCCTTGGCAGGGAAGGCGCCGCTGCAGCAGGGGGACGGGAGGGTGGAGACCTTGGTGGCCACGCTTCTCAAAGTGGCAGGCATGCCCGTGGTGGCGTGGGTTCTGGCGCGGTTTGTTTTTGGATTGGACGGCAACCACTTGCTGGCAAGCGTCATTATGGCCGCCCTGCCTACTGGGCAGAACGTGTTCCTCTTTGCTTCTCCCTATGGCCGCGGCACGGTTGTGGCCCGGGATGTGATTCTGTGCACCACCGTGCTCTGCGTTGCGGCGCTTCTGGTCGTCGCCTGGTTATTGGGGTGACTTGGCGGCGGCAATGCGAATGAGGCAGCCACCCGCGCGGGTGACTGCCTCATTTTCTTGCTCTGGATCCTACGACCGCCGCAAGCGCTGGCAACTCCAGCGGCCCATCCGGCGGCGGAAGGACGCCGTCCGGCTGCTGCTGCAGTACCGGCCGTGCCAGCCGATGTGCGTGGTTGTCCGAGGCATGCGCGTGCTCATTTCAGCGCCTCCTTGGCAAGGTCCAGCAAGCCGTCCACACTCAGGGTGGGCTCACTGGTCGTCGGGGCGCTGCTTGCTTTTGGGTCGTTGCTGGGCCTCGGCTTGGACGTCTGGGTGGGTGTAGGCGTCGGCGTCGGTGTGACTGTGGGTGTCGGAGTAGTGGTGGGGGTCGGCGTCGGTGCCGTGATGGTGTCCGACGGCGGCGCTGCAGGCTGGCTCGGGACCGGGGAAGTTACTCCGGGCACCGGGGCAACGGCCGAAGGAGTCGTGGACGGGACCCACTTGGGTGCTGCCAGCGAAACCTGCGGAGCAGCTGCCGACGACGCCGGTGCGGCAGCAGGTGCCTCGGCTGCGGGTGGTGCCGCGTCGGCTGAGGGCTGGCCCGCGTCGGTCGTGGCTGCGGACGTAGACGAAGCCGTGGTGTACGACGGCGTCGGGCCGGGGGATGCGGTGCCCGTTGCCCGCCCGTCGGCGTCCTTGGAAGAGCCGCTGGCTTGCTGCGATTGGTTGTCCTGGCCGAACAGCGGGAGATCCAAGGCCTGACTGACCGTACCCACCGTCAGGACCAAGCCCAGCGCTCCAGCCACGACGGCCATGCGCTGGCCCATCGTTTTCACGGAAGCGGCCTTGGTCAGGACCGAGTGCGGTTCCCGGGTGAAGGACGACGCCCCAAACGAACCGAAGGCCGATTTGCTTGCGGTGGTCGACTTGCCAGTGGCGGCCGACGTGGCCGGGCTCGCTGACGTGGCCGTACCGGGAAAAGTGGCGGCCCTGCGCGGCTGTGAACCGTCAGCTGCCTTGGCCGCTCTGGCCTGCTGGCTTGCCAAGCCCGCGGAGGCCGTTGCGGCAGCGGCAATCTGTGCAGGCGTCTTCGGCTGGGCACTGGACTCAGGATGGGCTTCGGATGCGCCGATCGCCGGGGCGGCGACTGTCGGAATGAATGCGGTGGCTGGTTCAGGCTCGGACGGCTTCATCACCGGAATAGCGGCCGTCGCGGGAGCGGCTTCGGCTTCGGAGGTGGGCCCGGCGGGCTGTACCACCGGAATAGCCGCCGTCGCGGGAGCAGCTTCGGCTTCAGAAGCGGGCTCGGCGGGCTGTACCACCGGGATGGCGGCCGTCGCCGGAGCGGCCTCTGCCTCAGAAGCAGGCTCGGCTGGCTGCACCACGGGGATCGCGGACGTCGGCGGCCCGGGCGTCGTCGACGCAATCCGAGGGGCATCGTCCGCCGTCGTGCTGGGCACGTGGTCTGAGGCAGGAGCAGCAACATCGTCCGAAGCCGAAGCTTCCGGCGCGATGACAGCCTGGGCGGCTGCCTCGCGCTCGGCCGCGCGGCGCTCCGCGCGCGTCATGGGCGCAGGAGCGGTGGGCGCAGGAGCGGTGGGATTGGCAGCAGCGGCGGATGCCGCCGTCGTGCTTTCAACGCTGGTGGGGGACTGTCCGCTGGGTTGGGCCCGACGGCGTCCGGTTGGCTTGGTGCGCTCGGTGGCCTCCTGGGCACGGCGCGGCTGATCCATGGTTGGGGACATGGGTGATTGCCTCTCAACGCCTGCGAGGTTAGCTGTCGGGTTCGGACGAGGCCGTCCGGCCGCACGTGGCGGCTTCACCCCAAGGGCCTGCGGAATGCAGGCCCGGGAACTCTGGGTCCCCCGTCTCTGCCGCGGATCTGGCGGATTCCGGGATGCGGCAGAGCTCGGCGTCAGCCCGGAAGCGGCCCAGCGGAGATCGGGGTCGCCCTTCGACCGTACAGGAGCAGGGAAGTAAAGTCACATTAATGTAACGGACGGAACGTCCAAGGATTCGAGGTGACCTTATCGCCTACCCTTCGGTGCTGGCGCCCTAGCCGGCAATTCATGCTGGACCTTTTGTACCTGGTGCGCAAGGTGGGTTTCGGGGCGGTAGATCTCGTCCACGATGCCGAGGACGCCCGCCAAGGCTGCGCGTTTCACCGGACGCTTACTGCTCCGGCGCCGGGTCCAGATCCAAAGGAGCGCCACGAGGGCGGGACCGCAGAGTACGGCAGCCAGCACGGCCAACAAATCCATGGGTCAACACTAGCTTTGGGCATGTACTGGCCGGTAGACATGATCCTATGGACCTGCCTGTGATGCCGCCCGTTTCGCCCATGCTCGCCAAGTCCGTGCCCGACATCCCGGATGTGGGGCACTACGAACCTAAATGGGACGGCTTCCGGACCATCGTGTTCAAGGACGGAGACGAGATCGTCCTCGGCAGCCGCAACGAGAAGCCCATGACCCGCTACTTCCCCGAACTCGTGGACGCGCTCCAAAAGAACCTCCCGGAGAAATGCGTAGTCGACGGTGAGATCATCCTCATTTCCGGCAACCGTTTGGACTTCGAGGGGCTCCAGCAGCGAATCCACCCGGCCGACAGCCGCGTCCGGATGCTCGCAGAGAAGACACCGTCCTCGCTGGTGGCGTTCGACCTGCTCGCCCTGGGGGATGAGGACCTGACAGGACGGCCCTTCGCCGAACGCAGGGCTGCGCTGGAGAAGGCGCTCGCCGACGCCGAACCGCCCGTGTACATCACGCCTGCGGTCACCGACCTTGACCGCGCCAAGGAATGGTTCGTGCAACTGGAGGGAGCCGGGCTCGACGGCGTGCTGTCCAAGCCGCTGGACGGCACCTATCAGCCGAACAAGCGGGTGATGTTCAAGACGAAGCATGAACGGACGGCTGACTGCGTGGTGGCAGGATTCCGTTGGCACAAAACAGCCAAGGTTGTGGGGTCCATGTTGCTGGGGCTCTATGACGACTCAGGCCACCTGCACCATGTGGGTGTCGTGGCGTCGTTCCCCATGGCCAAGCGGGAAGCCTTGGTAGCCGAGTTGGAGCCATACCAGGTGGAATTCGCCGAGCATCCGTGGGGTGAATGGGCCAACCAGGAGTCCGCCGGGGGATCCAGGATGCCCGGTGGCCAAAGCCGGTGGAGTGCCGGGAAGGACTTTTCCTTTGTGCCGTTGCGCCCGGAACTCGTGATCGAGGTGGCATACGACTACATGGAGGGCGATCGCTTCAGGCACACCACCCAGTTCCGTCGGTGGCGGCCGGACCGGACTCCGGACAGTTGCACCTACTCGCAGCTGGAGGAACCGGCCGACTACGATCTGGGCGAGATCCTGCGGCTGAAATAGCGCCCAATCGCCGCCAAGCCGCTATCTCGATGTTGCCCATAACGGAGCAGCGGCCTGGCGATTGATGTGGAGCGGTTACTCCTCGTGGCCTTGGTCGCCGCTCATGCTGCCTTCACCGGGAGGGGTTTCTCCCGGAGGCACTCCGCCGCCCGGCTCCAGTCCGGTGATGTTGCCGTCTTCCGGATCCGGATTCGAGGAGGCTGCGGGGTCTTGGTCTTCGTCCTGCCGCATGTCCGGATCCTCGTGGATGCTGTCCGGCTCTGCGGCGCCGGAAACGCCGAACGTTTGGGGGTCGTCCTCGGGGTCATAGCTCGTCATGGCCAAACCTCTTCCTCAGTAACCTTATGATTTGCACTGCCCTGCCAGCCTAGCCTCGGGCCCCGCGTCCAACAAGGGCAGCCCGGCGCCACGCCGTTCCTCGCGCTCAAAGTCTTTCCCGTTCAGTGAGAGGCCTGTGGAAAAGATGGTTTTTGCAGAGTTCTGTTTCGGCCCCTTACCTAGAATGGGCGTACAAAAAACCCCGGCCGCATCATGGCTCATGTCCAGAGAGGCGGGTCCGGGGACTTCATCTGCAGTCTAGCAAGGAGCGCCGAATACTGACCAATGCCCAAACTTGGTCCAACGGCGCCCACAGCCGCGCCCTCGACGAGGCCATCACCCCAGTCCGCATGGCAACGTACATGGCCGCTGCCTCGTACGATCACTCGCTGGCGAGACAGCTCTATATTTGGGATCGTGACGTTTCGGCAGCCCTTTTGGCCGACATCGCAATCGTGGAAGTGGCCGTGAGGAACGCTATGGCCAAGCAACTGGAGATTGCCTACGGGCGTTTCTGGTACACGGCAGACATTGGGCTGGATGGGCCGAGCCGGAACAAGCTGGCCGAGGCCTGGTCGAAATTGCCGCAGGGACGGCGCACCTCCGGCCACCTCATTGCAGGCTTGATGTTCGGCTTCTGGAAGGGACTTTTGGAACCGGGGGGATATGTAGGGCGGGAACCACAGCGATTTCGGGCGTCGCATGAGCTTCTTTGGAATAGCTGCCTCAACAGGGCATTTCGAGGTGGAAGATCGGCGGCTACGGCTGACGGCGTGAAATTCACAAGGACCTGGACATTGGGAGTCGTCACCATCGTCCATGCCGCACGAAACAGGGCTGCCCATCATGAGCCTTTTGTGGCTGGCTTTCCGCTCCCCGGTCAGCAGCATCGGCTCACCGTGCAGCAGGCCCACGAGGCTTGCCTGAAGCTGGCTCGGATGTTGGACCGGAACCTCGCCGGATGGCTCGAATCAACCACTCGAGTTCCTGGAATTCTCGCCACCCGTCCAGGTTAGGGTCGCCGCGCCCTACCCCCGCGCCAGCTGCAGGAAAACGTCCGCGCCCGGGCCTGTTAGTTCATGGCCTGCAATGGCCCGCCCGGAGACGGCGAGGAGCAGTGAGATGGCGGGTCCCTGCACTTCCGGGCCCTCGCCGCGCGCGTACCCGGTATCCGTCGCAACGAGGCGCCATCCTGCTGCGACCTCCTTGCCGCCGCCCATCCTGGTGGTGGTCTTCAGTTGGTAGTCCAATGCCGTGGCCACGTGTTCAGGAGGATAGCTGTGGCTGATCGCCAGCGGGCGGCGGATGTCCTCGCCGTGCACGAACGCTTCCACCAGCCGGGTGGCCAGAGAAGCTGGCGGTCCGGAGGTCCTGGCGGCAACGGCATGGAAGGACTTCAGGGTATGGCGTGGATCGGACGCCCGTTCCCGCTCTACTCCCACGGCGTTGTCCTGGTCGAAGTCGAAACGGGCGGCGATCATCCGTCGGGCGAACCCCAGGCGAGTGGTCTTGGCTGAGTCGATCAAGTGGGCCAGCACATCATGGACGCTCCAGCCGGGACATAAGGATTCAGCGTTCCAGAGTGGACCGTGCAGTGCTTCCAGGTCCTTGATGAGGGCGCGTCGTTCCTCATGCACCACCGGCCAAACCACAGAGCGGGACCTCGAAGACATATGGCTATTCAAACAGCAAGCGCCGGCTTTTTCCCCTGTTTGGAGGCCTTCCCTTGGCCGCCGCGGGTCAGTCGCGCGTGGCGTCGTCCGATTCGGCGGCGTCTCCCGCGGGGCGCGAAGCGTCAGGCGCGCTGCCGGCGTTGGCTGCCTCCCGGCGTCGGGCAATCCGTGATTCGGTCCACATGGCCACCGCCACGAATACGACGCAGGCGAACATGAAGGTGGCTACGAAGTTCAATCCCATAGCGGACCCCAAGGGTGCGGCAAGTGCCATTGCGGCCATCCCGGCCACGATATGCCACCCTTTGAAATTGCCCACCAAACAAGCGTAACCCCGGTGTTTACGGGTGCTGGCCCGTTGGCTTGGATCGTTGCTTGATCCTTATCACTCCGACATCTGCCGGACGCATTTCAGCTGGCGTCGGCGTCGGTCCCCGTGCCGCCTCCAGCCGCGGATTCTTCCTGTTTCCGCTTCTGGGACTCCAGCCACGCGATGATCGACGCCTGCCGGATCCGGCGGTGGGTTCCCCGGTATTCCACAGGGATCTCGCCGCGGTCGGTCATGTTGCGGAGATAGGTATGCGAAATGCCCGCGAGCTCGGCGGCCTGCGAGGTGGTTAGCATTTCTTCCACGCTGCTGACAGTCACCGCTTCGCCACGGCCCAGCCGGGCCAGAAGGTCTACGACGGCGTCCCTCGCCTGGTCCGGCAGGCGGTGGACCGTGCCGTCGACGAACACCGTGATGTCGTTGCTGTCCTGGAGCGATCGTGCCAGGTTCCGGGCGTCGTCGGCGGGCAGGCCTGCCGTGACGCGGGGAGCTATCAATGCCATGGCAGAAGCCTAGCGCGGGCGGGTTCCCGGCAACGATCAGACCGCGTCCAGGTCCGTCTCCAGCAGCTTTACCAGTGCGTCCAGTGCCTCATCCGCTCCTTCGCCCTCGGCCCGCAGCACAACAACGTCCCCTTTCGCGGCTCCGAGCGTCATGAGCGAGAGGATGCTTGCGGCGTCGAGCGCTTCATCCGCCGGCTCGCCCTGCATGGCGATGGTGACATCCACCGACTGTTCGCCGGCGGCCTCGGCGAAAAGCGCCGCGGGGCGGGCGTGCAGTCCGGACTTGCTGGCAATGGTGGCAGTGCGTTCGGGCATGGGTTTCTCCTTGCGGTTGGAACTTCCGGAACTTACAGGCCGAGCTCTTCGAGCACGGGGAGCTTGGCGCGGACCCACTCGCGGGCCTCAGTGGCGCTCGGTGCGGAGAGGGCCAGGCGGGCGAGTTCCTGCGCCTGTTCCAGCGTGACCGTCTTGAGTACGGTTCCGACGGCGGCCAGGGACCGTGCGGTCATGGACAGTGTGGTGACGCCCAGGCCGGCAAGCACGACGGCGAGGGCCGGGTCCGCGGCCGCCTCGCCACAAACGCCGACGGGCTTGGGCGTTCCCTCGCGGCCTGAGCTTTCCTGCGCCGCCCCTTCAACAGTGAGCTGCACGAGCCGGAGCACAGCAGGCTGCCAAGGAGTGTTGAGCTCCGCGAGAGGACCAAGTTGGCGGTCTGCTGCCATGGCGTATTGAGTGAGGTCGTTGGTTCCGAGTGAGGCGAACCCGACCTCCCGCAGCACGGTGGCCGCGGTCAAAGCCGCGGAGGGTACTTCCACCATGACGCCGGGAGTCTGGATTCCGGCAGCTGCGCACAATGAGGCAAAGCGTCCGGCTTCGGCGGCCGTGGAGATCATGGGTGCCATGACCCACACGTCGGCTTCTGATTCGGATGCGGCGCGGGCGATCGCTTCGAGCTGGCGTTCCAGTACACCGGGCGTGGTGAAGTCGGTGCGGTAGCCGCGGACGCCCAGTGCAGGGTTGGGCTCGGTGGCATCCGTGAGGAAGGGCAGGGGCTTGTCGGCGCCGGCGTCGAGGGTGCGCAGGACCACCTTCTTGCCCGGGAAGGCATCAAAAACGGCCTTATAGGCTGCGGCTTGTTCGTCCACGGAAGGTTCGGTATCGCGTTCCAGGAAGCAGAATTCGGTGCGGAACAGGCCCACGCCCTGGGCGCCCAGGCCTGCAGCGGCCACCGCGTCCTTGGCACCTCCCACGTTGGCGAGGAGCGGCACCAGGTGACCGTCCGCCGTCGTGCCGTTGCCGTCGAAGGAGGCGAGCGTTGCGGAAGTTTCGGCCCATGCCGTCGCGGCAGCGCGCTGCTCCTCGGATGGTTCAACTGACACGAAGCCGGCGGCGCCATCCACGAAGACTTCGGAGCCATCGGCCACGGCGTCGACGCCGTGCGCGGCAACCACGGCAGGCAAGCCCAGCGAGCGGGCGATGATCGCGGTGTGGGACTGCGGGCCACCGCCGGACGTGACCAGGGCCAGCACCTTGGCGGGGTCCAAGGTGGCCGTATCGGCGGGGGCGAGGTCCTCGGCCACCAGGATGAAGGGAGTCTCGGAGGCGGGGATGCCGGGGGCGGGAACGCCGCGGAGTTCGGCGACGATGCGGGCGCGGACGTCCAGGACATCGGTGGCCCGCTCGGCCATATAGCCGCCCAGGTTGTGCAGCATCTCGGAGACGGACGCTCCTGCTTCCCAGATGGCCCGTTCAGGGGACGAACCACCGTTGATCAGCTTGGTGGCCGACTTCAGCAGCATGGTGTCCTTGGCCATGAGGGCCGTGGCTTCGAGGACGGCCTTTCCGTCGCCGGTGGCGATGTCCGCGCGGCCCTTCAGTTCGTCATGGACGGACTGCGCGGCGGCTTTCAGGCCCGCGACGGCGTCTTCCGGACTGGTGTCCGCGGCGAGCCGTTCGCCCGACGGCGGTTCGCTCACCGGCTTGGGCATCTGACGGACGGAACCGATGATGCGTCCAGGGCTTACCCCTACTCCTTGGAAATTCTGCACTGAATCCTCTGTTCCCTGCTTGTTGGATCGGGCCCACCGGCAACGGCACCCTGGGCCTGTGGAAATAGCCTACAAAATTCTGCTGTGAGCCACTTCATATAGCAACGCTATAGGTGCTAGGGTAGCGGTTATGAGTTTCGATGACCAGCTTCCGCCGAAAATTCGGTTGCTTCGCGCAGCTGCCGAATTGCTGGCGAATTCGGAGGGGTCAGCGGTCTCAACGCGCCAGATCACCAAACTTGCGGGGGTTACGGCGCCCACGCTCTACCACCACTTCGGCGACAAGGAAGGCCTGTTCGACGCCGTCGTTTCGGCCGGCTTTGAAGAATATGTGGCAGGGGAGCGCGATTTTGCACCGTCCGGGGAACCCTTGGAGGACGTCCGGCGGATGTGGGACAACCACGTCCAGTTCGGCCTCACCCAGCCCCATCTGTACCTGGTAATGTTCGGCAACATCCGTCCGGAGAGCCGCCCAGCCATCGTGGCCGATGCTGAAGCACTCCTCGAGGAAATGCTGAACAAGGCCGCCATCTCAGGTCAGATCAATGTGCCGCCCCGCGAGGCGGCACGCAGTATCCTCGCGGCCAACGTGGGCGTCACGCTCATGCTTATCGCCGAACCGGTGGAAGACCGGAACCTGGAGCTCTCAACCATGACCCGGGATTCCATGATTTTCGCCGTCTCCACGGACACAGCCCGTGGCGCCGCAGCGGAGGACTCCGGCAAGTCCTCCGTGGTTGTTGCGGCAATCGCCCTGAACGCGGCACTGCAGGCCTCGCATTCAGATCAATTGTCCAGCTCTGAACTGAAGCTTTTCCTTGAGTGGCTTCACCGCATTTCCAGCAGCTCCTAAAGCTGTCCTCGCTCGATCTATATCGACTGACCCCGCGCCGCCGCGGGACACACGTTAGGAATTCACATGGCAACAGAGACCGTTGCGAAGCCCCGCACCAGCCTGCGCGTTGGCGTCCAAAAGTTCGGAACCTTCCTGTCCGGCATGATCATGCCCAACATCGGGGCATTTATCGCCTGGGGCCTCATCACGGCCCTCTTCATTGAGAAGGGCTACATCCCCGTGCCCCAGCTCGGTGGCTTCGGCACCAACGCCGAGGGTGTTGCCAATGTGGGCCTGGTTGGCCCGATGATCACCTACCTGCTGCCGCTGCTGATCGCCTACACCGGCGGCAAGATGGTCTACGACGTCCGTGGTGGCGTGGTGGGTGCCATCGGAACCATGGGTGTGATCGTCGGTGCCGGTATCCCGATGTTCATCGGCGCCATGATCATGGGGCCGCTGGGTGGCTGGACCATCAAGCAACTCGACCGCCTCTGGGACGGCAAGATCCGCCCGGGCTTCGAGATGCTGGTCAACAACTTCTCCGCCGGTATCTGGGGAGCGGCCCTGGCCCTGCTCGGGTTCTATGGCATCTCCCCGTTGGTCTCCGGATTCAGCAAGGGTGCCGGCAACGTGGTCCAGTTCCTGGTGGACAACGGACTCCTGCCGCTGACCAGCATCTTCATTGAGCCCGCCAAGGTCCTGTTCCTCAACAACGCCATCAACCACGGCGTGCTGACTCCGCTGGGCGTCCAGCAGTCCCTGGAGCAGGGCAAGTCCATCCTGTTCCTGCTCGAAGCCAACCCCGGCCCCGGCCTGGGCATCCTGCTGGCCTACATGTTCTTTGGCCGCGGTGCCGCCCGTGCTTCCGCTCCGGGTGCTGCGATCATCCACTTCCTCGGTGGCATCCACGAGATCTACTTCCCGTACGTCCTGATGAAGCCGATCCTGATCCTCGCCGCTATCGGTGGCGGTATGACCGGCATTGCAACCCTGGCCCTGACCAACTCCGGCCTGGTGGCTCCGGCCGCTCCGGGTTCCATCATCGCCGTCATTGCCCAGACTGCCCGCGACAGCTACTTCGGCGTGATCCTGGCCGTGGTCCTGGCCACCACAGTCTCGTTCCTGATCGCCTCGCTGATCCTGCGTACGTCCAAGAACAAGGGCGAGGACGACCTCTCCGCCGCAACGTCCCGCATGGAAGCCATGAAGGGCAAGAAGAGCTCCGTTTCCTCCGCCTTGGTGGGCGAAGGTGGCGGCCGCAGCGACGTGGCGGTCCTCACCCGTCCGGTCCAGAACATCGTGTTCGCTTGCGACGCCGGCATGGGCTCCAGCGCCATGGGTGCCTCGGTACTCCGCAACAAGATCAAGGCAGCGGGCTTCCCGGACGTCAAGGTCACCAACTCGGCCATCGCCAACCTGAGCGATACCTACGACATAGTGGTCACGCACCAGGACCTCACCGAACGCGCCCAGCCGAAGACCTCCAGCGCAGTGCACTACTCCGTGGACAACTTCATGAACAGCCCAAAGTATGACGAAATCGTGGAGCTCGTGAAGACCAGCAACACCGAGGGTCCCGCAGCCGCACACCCAAGCAGTGCTGCTGAGACGGAAGCAGCCCCGAGCCACGGTGCCCATGCCGCGGAGCCGGGTGCCGCCGTCGGAGGCAAGGGCGTGCTGTTGGCCGAAAGCGTCACCCTGAACGGCACTGCCCGTGACCGCGATTCCGCGATCGACGAGGCCGGCCAGCTCCTGCTGGACCGTGGCGCCGTGGATGTCAGCTACGTCCACGCCATGCACGAACGCGAAGAATCCGTGTCCACGTACATGGGCAGCTTCCTGGCGATCCCGCACGGTACCAACGACGCCAAGGACCACATCAAGCACTCGGCCGTTTCGATCGTCCGCTACCCGGAAGGCATCGACTGGGGCGGTAAGCAAGTGAAGTTCGTGGTCGGTGTTGCCGGCCTCAACAATGAGCACCTCCACATCCTGTCCTCCATCGCGAAGATCTTCACCAACAAGGCCCAGGTTGCCCAGTTGGAGGAGGCCACCACGGTTGAGGAAGTCCTGGAGCTGTTCGGAAAGGTCAACGCATAGTGAAGGCAGTCCATTTTGGGGCGGGCAATATTGGACGAGGCTTTGTGGGGCTGCTGCTGCACGAGGCCGGCTACGAGGTGGTGTTCGCGGATGTCGCGGATGCCCTGATCAGCCAGCTGGCCTCGGCGGACAGCTACGAGGTACACGAGGTTGGCGAGAACGCCGCGGTGAAGACCGTGGACGGCTTCCGTGCGCTGAACTCCAGCACCGAGGAAGCTGCCGTGGTGGAGGAAATCTCGACGGCGGATGTGGTCACCACGGCGGTGGGGCCTCACATCCTGAAGTTCGTGGCCCCAGTAATCGCCCGCGGACTGGCTGCCCGGCCCGCGGACCTGCCGCCCCTCCAGGTCATGGCCTGCGAGAACGCAATCAACGCCACGGACCTCCTGCACGTGGAGGTCCGGGCGGCCTGGGACGACTCCGCGGGGGACCTGGACTCCGTGGCTGTCTTCGCCAACACTGCCGTGGACAGGATCGTTCCCAACCAGGCTCCGGGCCAGGGCTTGGACGTCACAGTGGAGACCTTCTACGAATGGGTCATCGACCGGACGCCCTTTGGCGCGAACCCGCCCGTTATCCCCGGGGCCACCTTCGTTGACGAGCTGGGACCGTACATCGAGCGCAAGCTTTTCACGGTGAACACGGGCCACGCCTCGGCGGCCTACTTCGGGTACCAGGCTGGGCTGGAGAAGATCTCCGATGCCATGGCTGATCCGTCCGTTGCCGCGAAGGTCCGTGCCGTCCTGGAGGAAACCAAGGAGTTGCTGGTTGCCAAGCACGGCTTCGAGGAAACCGCGCAGGAAGCGTACGTGCAGAAGATCCTGTCCCGCTTCACCAACCCGCACCTGCCTGACACGGTGGTTCGCGTGGGCCGCGCCCCGCTGCGGAAGCTGGGCAGGCACGAGCGCTTCATCGGTCCCGCTGCGGAGCTCGCCGAGCGCGGCGTGACTCCCTCGGCGCTGCTCGAAGCCATGTCCGCGGCCCTCCGTTTCGACGACGGGTCCGATGACGAGGCCGTGGAACTCGCCAACCTCCTGGCGGAACAGGACGCGGCCGCCGTCGTCGAACGGGTGACGGAACTGACGCCGTCGCACCCGCTGTTCCCGGCAGTCCTGAAACTGGTGGAGGACCGCAAGGCAGAGCTCTAACGCTCTATCACCGAACGCCCGCTTTTCCCGGTTGCTCTCTCACTTTCGTCAGTTGGACGGACAAAAGTGAGGGGGCGGGTGGTCGGTACGCAAGAGAGCCTTTAGGTCTCCAGGAGGAGAAAAACCCGTGAGTTCGCTCACTTTTAGCCCCTCTAACGCCACTCGGTTTTGAAGTTAGCCTCACCTTACTAATAGAGTCAAAGCGCAATTAGGCAACACATCTATGACTTATTAGTGAGTGGAGTACCGGCGTGAAAAAGAGGCTGTCGAGCTACATTGGGGCACTGGCTGCAGGGGCAGCCCTGCTGACCGTCACGGCCTGCGGAGGCGGCGCCACCGCGTCGTCGCAGCCGGAAGAGGCCAGCACCATCACCGTCGAGCACGCCCAAGGCTCCACAGCCAACGTCCCGGTGAACCCGGCCAAGGTTGTCACGTTCGACCTCGGCGTGCTGGACACCATGAACGCACTCGGCGTGGAGCCCACCGGTGTTCCCGAGGCCAGCTACCCGGACGCCCTGAAGAAGTTCTCCGAGGCCAAGTACGCCAAGGTCGGTTCGCTCAAGGAACCCGACTTCGAAGCTGTCAGCTCCGCGGCTCCCGACCTCATCATCATCTCCGGCCGCACCTCCGGCGCCTATGAAGAACTGAGCAAGATCGCTCCCACCATCGACCTCTCTGTAGACGCTGCCAAGCCGATGGAGAGCTTCAAGGCGCAGACAGAGAAGCTCGGCAAGATCTTCAAGAAGGAAGACGAAGTCGCCTCCAAGCTCGCAGAGGTGGACAAGACCGTCGCCGAGACCAAGGCCAAGGCAGCTACCGCCGGCAAGGGTTTGATCGTCCTCACCTCCGGCGGCGAAGTCACCGCTTATGGCGCCGGTTCCCGATTCGGCATCATCCACGACGTCCTGGGCGTCCCGACGGCTGCCGAGGTCAAGTCCGAGGGCGCCCACGGCGAGGCCGTTTCCTTCGAATACATCAAGGAAACCAACCCGGACATCCTCTACGTCATCAACCGCGACACCGCCATCGGCACCGCCGGCTCCACGGCCAACCCCATCCTGGACAACGAGCTCGTAAAGTCCACCAACGCCGCCAAGAATAACAAGATCGTCAATCTCGATCCCGCCGGCTGGTACATCGTGGGCTATGGCTTGAACAACGTCCAGGCCATGGTCACCGCAGTGGCCGACTCGGTCGCCTAAAACACCCCTGCAGTGACAACTACCGCCGTGCATCCCACGGCACCAGCACGCCGCAACCGGACGGGCGAATCCGCCCGCCTGGTTGCGGCTGCTGCCGTTGTGTTGTTGATCGCCGTCGGCAGTATCTTCGTGGGCGTCAGCGATGTTTCGCTACCCGCCCTGTTGGCGAACGACGCCGGGACCTGGGAAATCTTTTGGGTCTCGAGGGTGCCCCGCACCTTGGCTGTGGTCCTGGCCGGGATGGCCGTCGCCGTTGCAGGGCTGATCATGCAGCTCATGGCCCGGAACCGGTTCGTGGAGCCGTCCACCGTGGGGACCGTGGAATCGGCCACGCTCGGGATACTGGTGGTGACGGTGCTGGCTCCGGAGTCCCCGATCCTCACCAAGATGATCGTGGCCAGCGTCTTCGCGATCCTCGGCACGGCATTGTTCCTGGCCATCCTCCGCAGGCTCCCGGCCCGCAACACCCTGCTGGTCCCCTTGGTGGGCATCATGCTGGGCGGCGTCATTGCCGCTGTCACCACATTCTTTGCCTACCGCTTCGATCTCCTCCAGACGCTGAGCAACTGGATGATCGGCGATTTCTCCGGGGTGCTGCGTGGCCGGTACGAACTCCTGTGGATCGTGGCTGTCCTGGTTTTGGTGGGCCTCTTCGCCGCAGACCGCTTCACCGTTGCCGGCATGGGGCAGGACTTCACCACCAACCTTGGCCTCAACTATGCGCGCACCATGCGGCTCGGCCTGATGATCGTCTCCTTGATCTCGGCCGTTGTCGTCACAACAGTCGGCGCCGTTCCGTTCCTTGGACTCGTGGTACCCAACATCGTGTCCCTGCTTTTCGGGGACAACCTCCGCAGGGCCGTTCCCTGGACCGCTCTGTTCGGGGCAGCCTTCGTGCTGGTCTGCGACGTCATCGGCCGGACCATCCGGTTCCCCTACGAGGTACCCGTCGGCATGGTCATGTCCGTGCTGGGCGCCGTGCTGTTCCTCTTCCTGCTCCTGAGGAAACGCAATGCCTGAAAACCCTGTGACATCGGCCCTGACTTCGTCCGGCACTCAAGCAACGCACGACGGCGGCATGCCAGGCCGGCGGCCATGGTCGCCTGCACGATGGCGCGAGGCAATCCGAAGCACCCCGCCGGGACTCGTGATCGGCATCCTGGCGATTGCCGCCGTCGTGCTTGTTGCTGTTTTCCTGACCATCGACCTCAAAGGCAACATCGCCTACATCCTTCCGCGCCGGGCCATCAAGGTGTCCGCAATGTTGCTGGTGGCCGTAGCGGTGGGCGTGTCCACACTGTTGTTCCAGACCGTGACGGCCAACCGGATCCTGACCCCGTCCATCATGGGTTTCGATTCGCTGTACATCCTGGTGCAGACCGCGCTGGCATTCGTGGCAGGTGCTGCGACGCTGGCCACGGCTCCCTCCACGCTCAAGTTCGGCCTGGAAATCCTGCTGATGGTGGGGTTCAGCGCGTTCCTGTACCGGTGGATGTTCACCGGTGCCACGCGGTCCTTGCACCTGTTGTTGCTGGTGGGAATCGTACTGGGGACCTTCTTCCGCGGGCTGTCTTCGCTGCTGCAGCGGCTCATGGAACCGAGCGAATTCATCATCCTGCAGGACCTGTTCTTTGCCAGCTTCAACAACGTGGACCCGGGGCTCTTGGGTGTTTCCGCGCTCTTGATCGCTGCCGTATGCGTCGCTGTGTGGCGGATGCGGCACACCTTGGATGTGCTGGCGCTGGGCCGCGAGGTGGCCATCAACGTGGGCGTGGACCACAAGCGCGTAGTGATGCGCGTCCTCCTGGCGTGTTCGCTGCTGGTGGCGATTTCCACGGCGCTGGTGGGTCCCGTGACGTTCTTCGGACTCCTGGTAGTCAGTCTCGGCTACCAGCTCTGCCGCGGATTCCGGCATGCGTGGCTGTTGCCGATCGTGGTGCTCATCGGGGCGATTGCGCTGGTGGGTGGCCAGTTGGTGCTGGAGCGCGTGTTCGGTTTCGCCACCGCGCTCAGCGTCATCATTGAGTTCACCGGCGGCATCCTCTTCCTGTACCTCCTGCTGAAAGGCTCGCTGAAATGACCGGGTTCCGCCCATGATTACCGTCCGCAACGTCACCAAGCGCTACGGCGGCACCACCGTGCTGGACGACGTCAGCTGCGAAATTCCCCGTGGCGGCATCACGTCCATCATCGGCCCCAACGGCGCCGGGAAGTCCACGCTGCTTTCGCTGATCAGCCGCCTCCAGCCCATGGACGCCGGGGGAGTCTCCGTAGCCGGGCTGGATGTCACTGCCACGCCCAGCAAGGAACTGGCCAAGACCATGGCCATTCTGCGGCAGGAAAACCACCTGACCATGCGGCTCAAAGTCCGGGATCTCGTGGCGTTTGGGCGCTTTCCGCACAGTGGCGGCCGGCCGACAGTTGAGGACCTTGGGCACGTGGACGAGGCGATCCGCCAGCTGGACCTCACTTCCATGGCAGACAAGTTCGTGGACGAGCTCTCCGGCGGTCAGCGGCAGCGCGCGTATATCGCGATGGTGCTGGCGCAGGATACCGAGTATCTGCTGCTGGACGAGCCCCTCAACAACCTCGACATGAAGCACTCCGTGGAGATGATGCGGTTGCTGCGGCGCTTGGCCGACGAGCTCGGGAAGACCATCGTCCAGGTGGTCCACGACATCAATTTCGCGTCCTGCTACTCGGATAACATCCTGGCCATGAAGGACGGCAGGCTCGTTCACCAAGGCACACCGGCGGACATCATGCGCGCCGGGATGCTGCACGACGTCTACGACATCCACATCCGCATCGAAGAAATCGACGGCAACCGCATCGGCGTTTACTTCGCCTGACGCGTACCAGAAAGCCCGACGCCGGCACTCGCGTTGAGTGTCCGGCGTCGGGCTTTTCTGCGTGTTGGACTTAGCGCGCTGCCGCGGTTTCGCGCTGCGCCATTGCCTTCCACTCGGCCACGCGGGCCTGGTGCAGCGGCGAGCGGCGGACTACGGCGTAGGCAACACCGAGGATCGCGAACCACACGGGGGTTACCAACAGCGCCGTGAGCGTGTCCGGCTGGGTGGTGAGCGCCCAGACCAGGAACGCGAAGAAGGCGAAGACCACCCAGACCATCACTACACCGCCAGGCATCTTGAACGGCGAGGCCGCATGCTGCTCCGGCCGGCGCTTGCGGTACACGAGGTAGCTGGCCAGGATGATCGACCACACGAACATGAAGCACACGGCCGAGACGGTGGTCACCATGTCGAAGGCTGCTCCCACGTCCTTGCCCAAGTACAGGAGCGCTACGCCGGAGAGCAGCAGGACGCAGGAGAGGAACAACGCGTTCTGGGGTACCTTGCGGCTGGAGAGCCGGCCGAAGACCTTGGGGGCGTCGCCGTCGTTCGCGAGGCCGAAGACCATGCGGGACGTGGAGTAGATGCCGGAGTTGGCCGAGGACATTGCGGAGGTGAGAACCACCAGGTTCACCACCGTGGCTGCCATGCCGAGGCCCGCCAGGGAGAACATGGCGATGAACGGGCTGTGCCCGGCCTTGAATTCCGTCCAGGGGGTAACGGACATCAGGATGATGAGTGCGCCGACGTAGAAGAGCATGACGCGCAGGGGGATGGCGTTGATGGCGCGGGGCAGGTTGTGCTCCGGGTTCTTGGTTTCAGCAGCGGCGGTGCCCACCAGTTCGATGCCCACGAACGCGAACACTGCGATCTGGAAGCCGGCCACGAAGCCCATGAATTCCTTGGGGAAGAAGCCTCCGTGGTTCCACAGGTTGGTGAAGCTTGCGGTGCCTGCGTTGGACTGGAAGCCCGTGAAGATCAGCACCAGGCCCACCACGATCAGTGCCACGATGGCGACGATCTTGATCAGGGCGAACCAGAACTCGGTCTCGCCGAACGCCTTCACGGTGGGAAGGTTCAGCAACAAGAGGATGGCAATGGTCGCGAACCCGGGGATCATCAGGGGAATCCCGGGCCAGAGCTCGTTCGCGTAACCGGCAATCGCGATGACGTCTGCAACGCCCGTGACAACCCAGCAGAACCAATAGGTCCAACCGGTGAAGAATCCGGCCCATGGCCCCAGGAGATCGCCGGCAAAGTCGCTGAAGGACTTGTAGTTCAGGTTGGACAACAGGAGCTGTCCCATGGCCCGCATGACGAAAAAGAGCATGAAGCCGATGATCATGTAAACGAAGATCACGGAAGGGCCGGCAACCGAGATGGTCTTGCCGGAACCCATGAAGAGGCCCGTTCCGATGGCGCCGCCGATGGCCAGGAGTTGGATGTGGCGGTTGCTGAGCGAGCGTGACAGGTGGGGCTCGGCATCCCTGCTGGAGGCAGTGTGCTGCCCCGTTGTTGTCTGGTCGGACATGAGTGTTCAAGAACCCTTCGGAAGAACCGTCAAAATGGTGACGGCCGTTACAAATTTGGTTCTGTAAAGCTATAACTTATGTCTGACAAATGGCGAATCGGTCTGCATGGCGAAAGCTCCCGCTGTGGACAGGGGAGCTAAGCCGTTGGTTCCTTTGTTCTGCGTCAGGAAATCAGGAGATCTTCCGCCGGTACACCCTTGCCGCGAAAACGTAGGCCAGCACCAGGATTCCCAGGCACCATGCGAGGGCTACCCAAATGTCCGATCCCACGGGCCGCTGCGCGAAGATGTTCTGGATGGTGTTGACGATCGACGTGACCGGTTGGTTCTCGGCGAACCACCGGACCGGGCCAGGCATGGTGTCGGTGGGGACGAAGGCCGAGCTGATGAACGGCAGGAAGATCAGTGGGTAGGAGAAGGCGCTGGCGCCTTCGATGGTGCTTGCGCTGAGGCCGGCGATGACAGCCACCCAGGTCAGGGCCACTGTAAACAAGGTCAGGATTCCGGCCACTGCCAGCCATTCCAGGATCCCAGCCGAGGTGCGGAAGCCCATCAGCAGGCCTACCAGCACGATGATCACCACCGACAGGAGGTTGGCCACCACCGACGTCAGCACATGGGCCCACAGCACTGCTGACCGGGCGATGGGCATGGAATGGAACCGTTCGAAGATGCCGCTCTTCAGGTCCATGAACAGCCTGAAGGCGGTATAGGCAATGCCGGATGCGATGGCGATCAGCATGATGCCCGGCAGCAGGTAATTGACGTAATTGTCCGTGCCCGTCTCGATCGCCCCGCCGAGGACGAACACGAACAGCATCATGATGGCAATCGGCGTGATCGCCGTGGTGATGATGGTGTCCACGCTGCGGAAGATGTGCCGCATGGAACGGCCCAGCAGCACGGACGTGTCTGCGAAGAAGTGGGTGTTCATGACCTGTCCTTTACTGACGCGTTGTTTCCGGTGCCGACCAGGGCCAGGAAGATGTCCTCCAGGCTCGGCTGCTTTTCGACGTATTCGATCTTGGCCGGCGGCAGCAGTTGCTTGAGCTCGGAGAGGGTGCCGTTGGCAATGATTCGCCCCTCATGAAGAATGGCGATTCTGTCTGCCAGTTGCTCGGCTTCGTCGAGGTACTGGGTGGTGAGCAGAACCGTGGTCCCTTGGTTGGCGAGGTTCTTGACGATCTGCCACACCTCCAAGCGGGCCTCTGGGTCCAGGCCGGTGGTGGGCTCATCCAGGAAGATCACTTTGGGTTTGCCGATCAGGCTCATGGCGATGTCCAGGCGACGACGCATGCCGCCGGAGTATGTCGCCACTTTGCGCGGTCCTGCCTCCGTGAGGCTGAACTGCGCCAGTAACTCATCCGCGATCTGGCCCGGATTCTTCAAGTGCCGCAGTTTCGCCACCAACACCAGGTTTTCCTTGCCGGAGAGGATCTCGTCCACCGCGGCAAACTGTCCGGTGAGGCTGATGGACTGCCTCACCTGGAGCGATTCCGCCGCAACATCAAAACCTTCGACGGCGGCCTGCCCGCCATCCGCCTTGAGAAGCGTGGACAGTATCTTCACCATGGTGGTCTTACCCGCGCCGTTGGAGCCCAGGAGGGCGAAGATGCTGCCCGTCGCTACCTCAAAATCCACCCCGCGGAGAACATGGAGATCCTTGTACGACTTCTCGATGCCCTGGACCCGAATTGCTGTCGCGGTCATGATTCCGCCTCCTTTGCCTTATTGATGGCCTTTTCCAGGCGCTCGCGTTCCTTGTCGATCCAGCGCTTTCCGCCGTATGCCTGGGCGAAGGATTCGGCGAACTCCACCGGATCTTCGCCTACGATCTCGCTGACGGGTGTGCCGTCGATGGCGGCGCGTTCCCACAAGTCTGCGAAGTCTGTGAACATCTGGACCATGGTGTCGCCCTCGGTGACGCCGCCGTAGTACATCAGGTACCGGTTGAAGGCGCCTGCAACGGTGAGGTAGGGCTCAGGCAGGGAGTCCAGGCGTGCCTTGGCCTGCTTGTACTGCTTCTTCTGTTCGAGCGATCCGGTGACCAGCTCGATCCATTTTGCTGCCATGTTAATTTCCTTCCTTGCGGAGCTGTTCAAGCCGTTCGGACAAGAAGCTCCATGTGTTCCAAAATTCGTCCAGTTCGGTTTTGCCTTGGGCGTTGAGCGTGTACACCTTGCGGGGCGGGCCCTTTTCGGACGGCCGCTTCTCGACGTCCACCAGCCCCTTTTGTTCGATCCTGACCAGCAGTGCGTACACGGTTCCTTCAGCGATCTCGGTAAAGCCCTGTGCACGGAGCAGCGTGGTGATCTCGTATCCGTACGCCGCCTTTCCGGTCAGGAGGGCCAGCACAATGCCCTCCAATGTGCCTTTGAGCATCTCCGTCATTTGCTTGCCCATCGGACACCTCCTTCACTACTCGGTATTACTAGCTACCACTACATAGTAGAACTAAGTAGTGGTACTTAGCAACACTGAGTTCTGAAAAGAAATGGCAAGCTGGGGTGGTGACCGATGACTCCGCCT
Organism: Paenarthrobacter sp. NPDC089988; assembly: GCF_044748465.1. NCBI lineage: Bacteria > Bacillati > Actinomycetota > Actinomycetes > Micrococcales > Micrococcaceae > Paenarthrobacter > Paenarthrobacter sp. NPDC089988. The sequence goes on along the minus strand of NZ_JBIVGD010000004.1, from coordinate 143,468 downwards.
CCGTGCCCGCTTTGCTGACTGCCGCCGTCGACTCCGGCACCTTCACCCTGAGGCGTGCCCGCAAGGACGACCTGCCGCGGATCCTCGCATTGCTCGCGGACGATCAGCTGGGTGCCACCCGCGAAAGTGCCGACGACCTGGCGCCGTATGAACAGGCTTTTGACGCGATCGACGCCGATCCGGCCCACCTCCTGGTGGTGGGCGAACGGGACGGGGGCGTTATGGCCACTTTCCAGCTCAGCTACCTCCCGGGCTTGTCCCGCACGGGGTCCTGGCGGGCGCAGATCGAGGCCGTTCGGGTGTCCGAGGCGCTGCGCGGGCAAGGCATCGGGACACTGATGATCGAGTGGGCCATAGGGCAGGCCAGGGAACGCGGCTGCTCCTTGGTTCAGCTGACCACCGACAAATCCCGCGCAGCGGCACACCGTTTCTATGAGCGGCTGGGGTTCGTAGCGAGCCACGAGGGCATGAAGCTCACCTTCTAACCTCCCCAACCCGTCTAAGTCGCAGATCAGGTCGTTCCCAGCGCTGGGAACGACCTGATCTGCGACCCAGTTGGGCGCCTCTTGACTATTAGGTACCCTAACTATTAGGCTACCTAAATATGACGAATGCTTTCGATCCCCGGCTCCTCGATCTAGCGCGTGACTTCCGCGAAGCACTGCGCTTGGGCGTGTACATGTTCCGCCGCTTGGACCCGGAGGGCGAACTCACCGCCGCGCAGCTCAGCTTGCTGTCCATGATTTCCGACGGCGGCCTGCGGGTTGGAGACATCGCCAAGAACCTGGGGATTAAGGTTCCCAGTGCCACTGAGCAGATCATCAAGCTCGAACGCGCCGGCTTGGTCAATCGTCAACCGGACCCGCACGACTCCCGCGCCGTGCAGGTGATCACCACCCAGGCGGGGCTTGCCGCCGTCGAGTCCGCCAACCACCGCCGCAACGCCATGGTGGCCGAACTGTTGCAAGGGCTCAATCCCGACGAAATCGAACAGCTCGCCGCGGCCCTTCCCGTGATCGCAAAAATCAACAATTCATTCCAGAACTAGGAGCACAACCGCATGTCACGCCAACTGGCTGACGCAACAAGCGCCGAAAACACCCTGGAAGCCGAGAAGGTTTCCTTCCTCAAGCAGCCCAAGGCCGTCTGGGCAACAGCCCTCGCCGCCGTGTTCGCCTTCATGGGCATTGGCCTGGTGGACCCGATCCTGCCAGCCATCGCCAAAAACCTCGAAGCCTCGCCCAGCGAGGTCTCCCTGCTGTTCACCAGCTACTTCCTGGTGACGGCCGTGGCGATGTTGATCAGTGGATTCGTGTCATCGCGCATCGGCGGCAAGAAGACGCTGCTGATCGGGCTGGCAGTGATCGTGGTGTTTGCGTCGTTGTCCGGCCTGTCCGGGAGTGTTGAGCAGTTGGTGGGCTTCCGCGCCGGTTGGGGACTGGGCAACGCCCTGTTCGTCGCCACGGCGTTGGCCGTTATTGTTGGCGTGGCCACTGGCGGCACGGGAGTCGCGATCATTCTCTACGAGGCCGCCCTTGGCCTGGGCATCTCCCTCGGCCCACTGTTGGGAGCGCTTCTTGGCGGCTGGCAGTGGCGCGCGCCGTTCTTCGGCACGGCCGTCTTGATGGCAGCGGCGTTAATTGCCTTGCTGGCTCTCCTGCCCAAGACTCCCGCACCGGCCAAGAAGGCACACTTGCGGGATCCGCTGCTGGCACTGGGTCACAAGGGCCTCAGCACCACGGCCGCCAGCGCACTCTTCTACAACTACGGTTTCTTCACGATCCTGGCCTTCACGCCGTTCATTCTGGGCATGGACGCCTACGGAATCGGCGGAGTGTTCTTCGGTTGGGGCGTCGCCGTCGCTGTGTTCTCCGTGTTCGTGGCACCCGTCCTCCAGAACCGCTTCGGTGCAGTCAAGGTGCTCACGGGCACGCTGTTCGTCCTGATGCTGGACCTGATCGGGCTGGGACTGGCCGCGGGGCACTCGGTGCCTGCCGTCGTCGTGCTTGTCATCGTGGCCGGTGCCCTGCTGGGCATCAACAATACGATCTACACCGAACTGGCCATGGGCGTTTCGGATTCACCGCGGCCCGTGGCTTCGGCCGGCTACAACTTTGTCCGCTGGATGGGTGGCGCGCTGGCTCCGTTCGCCGCAGCCCAGCTTGGCGAGCACTTTGGCTCGCAGGTTCCGTTCTTCGCTGGCGCGGTGGCCATGGTCATCGCGATCCTGGTGGCCTTCGGTGGACGTAATTACCTGAAGTCGCACGAACCGCACCTCGTTTAGCCCAACTGAGTAGCAGTTCAGGTCGTTCCCAGCGCTGGGAACGACCTGAACTGCGACTTACTTGGGTTCCTCGGCGGTGGGCAGCGGCGAAACCTGCGCACCCTTGGGGACGAACAAGGTTTCGGCCTGCTCCAGGGACATGCCATTGGTCTCCGGCACCTTGAACATCACAAAGAAGAACGACGCCGCAGCGAACGCCGCGTACATGGCGTACGTCAGCGGCAGCGAACCTGCCGCCATGACGGGAAAGCTGAGCGTGATGGCGAAGTTGGCGATCCATTGCGCAGCCGCGGCCAGTCCCAGCGCCCGGGCGCGGATCCGGGACGGGAAGATCTCGCCCAGCAGCACCCAGACCAAGGGGCCCCAGGAGGCGCCGAAGCTGATCACGAAAACGTTGGCGGCGATCAACGCCGCGGGTCCCCAACCGCCGGGCAAGGTGATCTCCGAGCCAGTCCCGGTTGCCGAGGAGAATGCCACGGCCATGACGCCCAGTGAGACGGCCATGCCGATGGATCCGGTGAGCAGGATCGGACGGCGGCCCACGCGGTCAACCAGCGCAATCGCAACGAGCGTCACCAGGATGTTGGTCACCGAAGTCGCAACGGAGATGGTGAGGGAGTCCTTCTCCTGGAATCCCACCGCCTTCCACAGCGTGGTGGAGTAGTAGAAGATCACGTTGATGCCCACGAACTGCTGCAGCACGGACAGGATGATGCCGATCCACACTACGGGCTGCAGTCCGAACGCCTTGCCGCGTAAGGAGCCCTTCTTGCTGGAGAGTTCGTCCTCGTGGATTGACTCCTTGATCTCGCGGATATGCCGGTCGATGTCGTCATTCGGCATGATGGCCTTGAAGACCGTGCGTGCTTGCTCATCCTTGCCGTTGAGCACCAGGAAGCGCGGGGACTCCGGCAACCTGAAGGCAATCAATCCGTAGACTGCGGCCGGAAGGGCGCAAGCGATGAACATCCAACGCCACGCCTCGATCCCGAACCAGAAAGTGTTGCCGGCGCTGCCTGCAGAGTTTGCCAGCAGGGCGTCGGACAAGAGCGCGGCGAAGATACCGGTGGTGATCGCGAGCTGCTGAAGGGATGCCAGCCGGCCACGGACATGGCGGGGCGAGATCTCCGAGATGTAGGCCGGGGCGATCACGGACGCGAGGCCGATGCCCAGGCCGCCCACAAGGCGCCAGAAGATCAGGTCCCACACTCCGAAGGCCAGGCCCGTGCCAATGGAACTCACCAGGAAGAGGAGTGCACCAATCTTCATGGCAGGAATACGGCCATAACGGTCCGCGACCTTTCCTGCCAGGTACGCGCCCAGCGCGCAACCGAGCAAGGCGATGGCTACGGCGAAGCCGGTCACGGCCTCGCTCAGCATGAATTCGTCCTTCATGGCATCCACGGCGCCGTTGACCACGGAGGAGTCGAAGCCGAAGAGGAAGCCGCCTACCGCTCCCGCAACAGCCAGTCCCACCACTTTTCGGGAGACTGGGGGCACGCCTTCGGTGCTTGAGCTGGACATGGTTCTCCCTTGCGGCAGTGGAATGGGTTTCACAGTGCGGGACGTCGTCGGCCGGCCCGACGGGTCGCCGGTGCACGCGCGCTACACAGTGTGGCACGTCATATCGGGCAACTTCCAGTCATGCGCGCGGACATGACATGCATTCACTTCCTGAACTCAACAAGCGGCGAAGGCCTCCAGATAGTCCGGCGTGGGTGCCTAAAGCGCCTGAACTGGTCTTTTGCTTGAACTTCTTTAACACAAGCGGCCGACGGCGGCAGGCGGCGCGGGCACTAACGTCGAGTCCCGCCGTCGTCATCTTTTGTCGGGCCAGTCGCCCAACCATTGCCATTTAATGAAAATTGGTTTTTACTGAATGGCAAGAGCAAATGTGATGGGGACCACGAAGCGAAGGTATGTGATGGCGGATTCTTCCACCCGGACGGTAGAGCGGGCGCTGGCCCTGCTGGCAGCAGTTTGCTCGGAAGGCGCCGTCGCCCTGAGCGACGCCGCAAGGGGCGTTGATCTCTCTCCCAGCACGGCGCTGCGCCTGCTCCGCACGCTCGAAGGCAGCGGCTTCGTCTCACGCGACGACGACGGGAATTTCCGCCCGGGCGCGTCCATCATCCAGCTCGGCGCGCTGGCACTCGGCAAAGAATCGCTTGTTGCCCTGTGCACGCCCGCCATGAAGCACCTCGTCGCTGAAACGGGCGAATCGTGCTACCTGAGCATTCCCGGAGTGGGGGACACGGGAATCTACATCGCGATCGTTGAGGGCACTCATTCGATCAGGCACTCCAGCTGGGTCGGGCGGAGCATCCCGCTCGAAGGAACAGCTTCCGGCCAGGTCCTCAAGGGTGAACAGCCCGAGCGTGGCTTCGCCGTGGTGCGCAGCGGTGTGGAGGACGACGTGACGGCCATTGCCGCTCCGGTGGTCATGGGAGGAAGGACGGTGGCTTCCCTGAGCATCGTTGCCCCCAGCTACCGCGTGGACGAACTGAAGGCCATCAAGATCGGCCAGCAATTGGTGGAGGAAGCCGGAGGCGTCCTCACCCTGAACACCGAAATTTCTGAGCTACCCCAGGAAAGCATGGAAGCGAAATGATCAAGTTTGAAAACGTCACCAAGGCCTACCCCGATGGCACTGTCGCCGTCGATGGCCTTAATCTGGAAGCTCCCACCGGCAAGCTGACCATCCTGGTTGGTCCGTCCGGTTGCGGAAAAACCACCTCCCTGCGGATGATCAACCGCCTGATCGAACCCACCAGCGGCACCATTTACCTCGACGACGAACCAACCTCCGGCATGGACGCGGCGTTGCTCCGCCGCCGGATCGGCTACGTGATCCAGCATGCCGGCCTGTTCCCGCACAAGACGATCGTGGACAACGTGGCCACCATGCCGGTGCTGCTTGGCGAGAGCCGGCAGAAGGCGCGGACCAAGGCGCTCGAGCTGATTGAGCGCGTGGGACTGCCGGCCAGCTTCGCCAAACGCTACCCTTGGCAGCTTTCCGGCGGTCAGCAGCAGCGCGTCGGTGTGGCCCGTGCACTGGCCTCGGATCCGGCTTTCATGCTGATGGACGAACCGTTCAGTGCCGTTGATCCCGTGGTCCGCGGCCAACTGCAGGATGAGTTCCTCCGCCTGCAGCGCGAGATCGGCAAGACCATCATCATGGTCACCCACGACATTGACGAAGCCCTCAAGCTGGGTGACCAGGTTGCCGTGATGCGGGTAGGTGGAAAGCTCGCCCAGATGGCTTCGCCTTCCGAGCTGCTCACCTCGCCCGCGGACGAGTTCGTTGCCGACTTCGTGGGCCGCGACCGTGGCTACCGTTCCCTTGGATTCACCAAGACTGCCGGCAACGTGGCCATCGGCGAAGAATCCGTGGTCCAGCTCGGCGCTACCGCCGAGGAGGCCCGCGCCAAGGCGTCGGGTGCTTGGGTGTTGGTGCTCGACGGCGGTCGCAAGCCTTTGGGCTGGGCGCAGCCGGATCTCTTCAGCGGTGAACTGAAGCGCGAGCACTTGAACCTCAGCGGCATCCCCGCAGTCGTGTCAGGAACCATGCGACAACTGCTCGACGCCGCACTCTCCTCACCGAGCCGCCGCGGCGTGGTGGTCAACGAGCAAGGTGAGTTGCTCGGAACGGTGACCGCGACCGACGTCGTCAAGGCCATTGAAGCCGAACCCCACCTGGAGACGGCCCGATGAACTTTGAATGGCTGGGACGCCAGTTCGACAACATCGTCTTCCTGCTCGGCTGGCATGTCCTGCTCGCCGTCATCCCCCTGGTCCTGGGCTTGCTCATCGCACTGCCCCTGGGCTGGTGGGCGCACCGCAGCCGCCGTATCTACCCCCTGTTGGTAGGGGTTGCAGGCCTGCTGTACACCGTTCCTTCCCTGGCGCTCTTCGTCCTGCTGCCGCTGGTCCTGGGCACCAAGATCCTGGATCCGCTGAACATCGTGGCGGCACTGACCATCTACACCGTGGCGCTGTTGGTCCGCGTGGTAGCGGATGCCCTGGAATCCGTTCCAGAAGACACGGTCCAAGCAGCGAAGGCCATGGGATACCGCGGCTACCAGAGCCTCATCAAGGTGGAGCTTCCCGTAGGCGTCCCTGTCATTTCCGCTGGACTTCGCGTGGCAGCCGTGTCCAACGTGAGCCTCGTCTCCGTTGCCGCGCTGCTGGGTATTCCGCAGCTCGGTTCCCTCTTTACGCAGGGCTTCCAACTCCGCTTCTTCACCCCGATCATCGCCGGCATCATCCTCTGCGTGGTCCTCGCGATGATTCTTGACGGGCTGATCATTCTCCTCAACCGGTGGCTGACACCGTGGACCCCCAAGGTGGTGCACTCGTGAACTACTTGTTCGACCCCTCGCACTGGAGCGGCGCCGACGGCATCCCAACCCTCATCGGCGAACACCTCCTGTACTCGCTCATCGCCTTGGCTGTTGCTGCCATCATCGCTGTTCCCTTGGGCATCTACATCGGCGTGACAGGCAAGGGCGTGTTCATGATCGCTGGTCTGGCCAACGCGCTGCGCGCCCTCCCGAGCGTCGGCTTGCTGATCCTGCTGGTGCTGCTGCTCTCGCCGGCCTTCCCGTCGCGCATGGGTTACATCCTTCCGAGCCTCATCGTCCTGATCCTGCTCGCGGTTCCGCCCATCCTGACCAACACCTACGCCGGCGTCCGAGCGGTGGATGCGGCCGCCGTCGACGCCGCCAGAGGCATGGGTTTCCGCCCCATGAAGATCCTCACGGATGTCCAGCTCCCGTGCTCGCTTCCGCTTGTTCTGTCCGGTGTCCGCAGTGCTCTGTTGCAGATCATCTCGACGGCGACCATCGCCGCGTACATATCGCTCGGCGGCCTGGGCCGCCTCCTGATCGACGGCAAGGCCCAGAACGACTACGGCCAAATGGTCGCCGGTGCCGTCCTCGTCGCACTGCTGGCGTTGTTTTTCGACCAGCTGCTCGCGTTCATTACCCGCCGCGTAGTCTCACCAGGACTCACTCGGCGAACCGTCAAAACGGCTCCCGTGGCCGAACCCGTGAAGACCCCCGTCACGGTCTAAGCACCACCCATTTCCATCTCCACCCACCCCCACCTGGCCGCTGCATGCCCTGCGCGAGCCATTCCAGGAGAGTTGACATGAAGAAGCACCTGACCGGATTCACCCTCGCGGCCGTTGCCGCCATCACCCTGAGCGCCTGCGGCGGCGGAGATCCGCTGAGCTCGTCCAACACTGCAGCTGCAGGAGGTTCGGGCGACAGCATCATTGTTGGTTCCGCCGACTTCCCGGAGAGCCAGCTCATTGCCAAGATCTACGCCGAGGCACTGAAGGCCAAGGGCGTGTCCGTCACGGAGAAGCCGAGCATCGGCAGCCGCGAGGTCACCATCCCAGCCCTCAAGGACGGCTCCATCGACCTGATGCCGGAGTACGGCGGCGCCCTGCTCCAGTACCTTGACCCGGCCACGAAGGCTGTCTCCTCCGACGAGGTCGCCGAGGAACTTACCACCAAGATCCCGTCCGGCCTGGCCGTCCTCGAAGCCTCAGACGCCCAGGACAAGGACGTCCTTGCCGTCAAGAAGGAGACCGCGGACCAGTACAAGCTCAAGACCATCGAAGACCTCCAGCCCGTTGCCAAGGACCTCGTCCTGGGCGGACCGCCGGAGTGGAAGACCCGCCTGAACGGCGTGGCCGGCCTGAAGTCGGTCTACAACCTTGAGTTCAAGGAATTTTCAGCGCTCGACGCCGGTGGGCCGCTGACGCTGAACGCCCTCCTTTCCGGCCAGGTACAGGTGGCCGACCTCTTCAGCACGGATCCCGCACTGAAGGACAACAACCTGGTGGCGCTGGAGGACAACAAGAACCTCTTCCTGTCCGAGAACATCACGCCTGTCATCAACCAGAAGAAGTCCACGGCCACCGTTAAGGAAACGCTGGACAAGGTCTCTGCGGCCCTGACCACCGATGACCTCATCACCATGAACGGCCGTGTAGCCAAATTCGAGGACATCGGAGAGATCGCCAAGGAATGGCTGAAGAGCAAGAACCTGGGCTAGTCCCTGCCGGTTTGTAGAGGTTTGTTTTAGAGGAGCAAGAGAATGACTGCCGATTTCACTACAGGAGCCCGCCCGGTTCGTGCCGCACGGGGAACCGCCCTGACTGCAAAGTCGTGGCAGACCGAGGCGCCGTTGCGCATGTTGATGAACAATCTGGATCCGGAGGTTGCTGAGCGTCCGGATGATCTGGTGGTTTATGGCGGTACGGGCCGTGCGGTGCGTTCGTGGGATGCGTTTGATGCGATCACCCGGACCCTGGAGACGATGGAGAAGGACGAGACGCTGCTGGTGCAGTCGGGCAAGCCGGTGGGGGTGTTCCGCACGAATGAGTGGGCGCCGCGTGTGCTTCTGGCGAACTCGAACCTGGTGGGGGATTGGGCGACGTGGCCGGAGTTCCGCCGCCTGGAGGCTGAGGGTTTGACGATGTATGGGCAGATGACTGCGGGGTCGTGGATTTACATCGGCACGCAGGGCATCTTGCAGGGCACGTACGAGACGTTCGCGGCTCTGGGGAACAAGCTCGTCGCGGACGGCCGGCACCCGGCTCCTGCTGCGGAGGGCTCGTCGGAGGGTCCGTTGGCTGGGACGCTGACGTTGACGGGTGGGTGTGGTGGCATGGGCGGTGCGCAGCCGCTGGCGGTGACGCTGAACGACGGGGCTTGCCTGATCATCGATGTTGACGAGACCCGCCTGCGTCGCCGTGCCGGGAAACGCTACCTGGACGAGGTCGAAACGGACCTGGACACCGCGATCGCGAAGGTCCAGGCCGCGAAGGCTGAGCGTCGTGGCTGGTCCGTCGGGTATGTGGGCAACGCCGCGGAGGTCTTCCCGGAGCTGCTGCGCCGGCACAGGGCGGGGGAGTTGACCATTGATGTGGTCACGGACCAGACGTCCGCGCATGATCCGTTGTCCTACCTGCCCGAGGGCATCACCGTGGCCGAGTGGCATGCTGAGGCCGCGGCTGACCCGGAAGGGTTCACGAAGAAGGCCCAGGCGTCCATGGCCCGCCAGGTGCAGGCGATGGTGGAGTTCCAGGACGCCGGGGCCGAGGTCTTTGATTATGGCAACTCCATCCGGGACGAGGCCCGCAAGGGCGGCTACACCCGTGCGTTTGAGTTCCCCGGGTTTGTTCCGGCGTATATTCGTCCGTTGTTCTGCGAGGGCCTGGGCCCGTTCCGGTGGGTGGCGCTGTCCGGGGACCCGGAAGACATCCGCGTCACGGATGAGGCGATCAAGGAACTCTTCCCGGAGAACAAGCACTTGCACAAGTGGATCGACGCCGCCCAGGAACGGGTGGAGTTCGAGGGCCTGCCGGCGCGTATTTGCTGGCTTGGGTACGGCGAACGCCACCAGGCGGGGCTGTTGTTCAACAAGCTCGTGGCCGAGGGCAAGGTCAAGGCCCCGATCGTGATCGGCCGTGACCACCTGGATTCGGGTTCGGTCGCGTCCCCGTACCGGGAGACCGAAGCGATGAAGGACGGCTCGGACGCGATCGCTGACTGGCCGCTGCTGAACGCGCTCACCGCGGCCTCGTCCGGGGCTACGTGGGTGTCGATCCACCATGGTGGCGGGGTCGGGATTGGCCGGTCCATCCACACCGGGCAGGTTTCCGTGGCCGACGGCACCGAGCTCGCTGCGGCGAAACTGACCGCGCTGCTGACCAACGACCCCGGCATGGGCGTGATCCGTCACGCCGACGCCGGCTACGAACGCGCCATCGACGTCGCCCACGAACGCGGCGTCCGCATCCCCATGGAAACCCCGGGATCCCAGCCTGCGCAAGCCCAGACCGTCACCGGCGCGGCTCCGGAGGGCGAATAATGACCGTGTCCACGAGCCCCCAACACCTGCTGGTCGGCCAAGACCCAGGCCCGGAAAAGGCGGGTTCGGCGCAGACAGGATCTGCCCAGGCGGGTTCGGCGCAGACCGGAACTGTGCAGGCCGGAACAGCCCAGAGCGGATCTGTGCAGACTGGATCTGCCCACACCAGAGCTGCGCGTGGCGGAAGAGTGCAGGCGGGGTCTGGCCTGCGGGCCGACACGGCCCCTTGCCCACGAGTAGCCGCCCGGCCGGTTTCTGCGCCCTGGAACCCTATCCGCTTCGCTCCGGAAACCGACTGACTGGCAGTCGTGGTTGTTTCGAGCCTTCATAGCAACCACAACTGCCAGTCAGTTGGGAAATGAAAGGATCGGTCCATGATTGAGATCGACGGCAGGAACCTGACTCTCGCGGAAATCGTGGCGGTTGCCGACGGAGCTTCGGTTGGCCTGGCTGCCGAGGCTTTGGAACGCATCGATGCGTCACAGGCTTCGGCTGTGGCCACTGCTTCCCGGCGTCCCGTGTACGGACGTTCCACGGGAGTGGGAGCAAACAAGACCGTCGCCCTGGCCGAGGCCGGCAGTGGCGATACCCACGGCCTCAAGCTCTTGCGGAGCCACGCCGTCGATGCCGGCGCGGCCCTCGACCGCCGAACGGTCCGGGCCATGATGGTGGTCCGATTGTCCCAACTGGCCGCAGGTGGCTCCGGTATCAGTCCCGTGATTGCCGAGGCCTTGGCAGGCATGATCAACGCGGACACGGTTCCTGAAATCCGGGAATTTGGTGGCATCGGAACAGCCGACCTCCCCGCCCTCGCTGGAACAGCACTGACCATGCTCGGGGAACGCGCACCCTTGGGCGGCGGCGCGGTTCCCTTTGTGCTGGAAACGTGGCCCACGTCGGACGCCCTTCCCTTCATCAGCTCCAGTGCGCTGACCATTGCCCAAGCAGTCCTGGCCCACCAAAAGTTGGCGCGGTTGTTGGGCAACGCCATGGCAGTGGCAGGTCTGTCCTTCGTTGCCATGTCCGGCAACACCGAAGCGTTGAGCCCCGCCGTGGCAGCGGCAGCCGACAGTGGATCGATTACGACGGCGGCAAACACCTTGCGTGCCCTTGTTCAGGGAACTGTGGGCGAACCGGCCCGGATCCAGGACCCCTATTGCCTGCGGACCCTGCCTCAGGTTTTCGGGTCCCAAGCTGAAGAGTTGGATGCGCTGGGTGCACTCCTCGAAAGGCTGGTGGTGGCCGGAAACGAGAATCCGCTGGTCTACGGATCGCCGGCAGACGGCAGCAACGATGTTGCCCATCATGGGCTTTTCCAGATGACAAACCTGGCCCGGCGGCTGGACACCCTGAACCTGGCCATCGGGGCTGCCTGCGCCACCCACCTGCGCCGCATCGACCTCCTGTGCGATCCGTCTTACACAGGTCTGCATCCGTTCCTGGCCGAGGACGGCTCCGGCCAGTCAGGCGTCATGATGCTCGAATACGTGGCGGCGGCAGCCGTTGGCAGGATTCGCGCCAACGCCCAGCCAGCCAGTCTCCAGACGGTCGTCCTGTCCCTGGGCGCGGAAGAGGATGCCAGCTTCGCAAGCCTTGCTGCGGCGCAGTTGCAGTCCACAGCTGAAGCCCTGGCGACCGTGAACGGCGTCGAACTTGTTTGTGCTGTCCGGGCCCTGCGGCAACAAGGCAAGGTACCGCAGGACTTCCCGAACACCACGCTGCGGAACCTCCTCACCGCAGGGTTCCAACTGCCCGCCGGGATGGGCGATCGCGACCTTCGGGAAGACCTGGAGCAGGCCATCCGATTGGTCGGGGAAGGCTGACGACAGCGACGGTCGCGGATGCCGGTAGGGCAGCCCGGCCTGGTCGCTGGGACCGGCGCAGCCCTGAGTTGGCGCCGGGACGGCGCAGCCGCCATCCTGCGCAGAACACAGGAACGGCAGGCAGTCCACAGACTGCCTGCCGTTTCTTGTTGCGAGCTACCGCCGTCGCGCTGACTTAGTGCGCAGCCACAGCTTCCTTCGCCGCCGACTTGGGGTCGGTGAGCTTCTTGTTCGGCAACGCGAAGCTGATCAGGAACGCGATGACCATCAGGCCCGCCGCGGTAAGCATCACGGTGTCGATGGCCTGTGCGAAGCCTTCGGTGATGGGGCGGGTCAGCGTGCTGTTGGCCGCGTGCAGCCAACTGGTGTCGTTAAGGGAATCGTTGTTGGCGCCGTTCTTGAAGAAGTCGAACAGCTTGGCGTTGGCGGGATCGGCGGCCACAGCCGGATCCTTCAGCACGGCCTGGTAGTCCGGGCTGGAAGAGGCGGTCTTCATGCCGTCCGCGATCTTGTCCGCGGCAAGGCTGAACAGCATGGAGATGAACACTGCTGTGCCCACGGCTCCACCCATGGAACGGAAGAACGCGGCCGTGGAGGTGCCAACGCCCATGTCCTTCGGCGGTACGGAAACCTGCATGGCGAGCGTCAGCGGCTGCATGCAGAAGCCCAGGCCTACACCGAAGAACACGGCAATCAGGCCGGGGACCCAAAGGCCGGTGTCCACGCCCAACACCAAGCCCATGACGACTGCGGCTGCGGCCAAGGTGAAGGTACCCAGAATCGGGAAGACACGGTAGACGCCCGAGGACGAAATGGTCCGACCGGCCGTGATGGAGCCGAACAGGATGCCCACGGTGAACGTGATCATCATGAGGCCGGCCTCGGTAGGCGTGAGGCCCTTGACCAACTGGAGGTACATGGGGAGCATGGCGATCGCGCCGAACATGCCAATGCCGATGATGAAGTTCAACAGCGAGGACAGGCCGAACGTGGCGTTCTTGAAGAGGCGGAGCGGGATCAGTGCGTAGTCGCCGGCACGCTTTTCAGCGAAAAGGAACGCAACGATGCCGAGGACACCGAGTCCGTAGCAGAGCCACGAGCCGCCAGAGGTCCATCCCCACACACGGCCCTGTTCGGCAACAAGCAGGAGCGGAACGATTGCGAGGGTGATGGCTGCAGCACCCCAGTAGTCGATCTTCTGCTTCACGTGCCGGGCCGGCAGGTGCAGGAACATGAACACAACCACCAGCGCAGCGAGGCCGATCGGCAGGTTGATGAAGAAGACCCAGCGCCATCCATCGAAGCCCAGGATGTTCGAGGCGCCGGCGAAGGCGCCACCAATGACCGGACCCAACACGGAGGAGATACCGAAGACTGACATGAAGTAGCCCTGGTACTTGGCGCGGTCCTTCAAGGCCACGATGTCGCCGATGATGGTAAGCGCCAGAGCCAGCAGGCCGCCGGCGCCCAGGCCCTGGACGCCGCGGGCGATCGCGAGTTCGGTCATGGAGTGGACCGAGCCTGCATACAGGGATCCGGCAAGGAAGATCAGGATGGCAGCCAGGTACAGCGGGCGGCGACCGAAGATGTCGCTGAGCTTGCCGTACAGCGGAGTGCTGACTGTGGAGGTAATGAGGTATGCGGTGGTGGCCCACGCTTGGAGGGACAAGCCATCGAGGTCGTTGGCAATGGTGTAGATGGACGTGGACACAATGGTCTGGTCCAGCGAGGACAGGAACATGCCGAGCATGAGTCCCACCATGACGGTGAGTGTCTGACGATGCGTCAGCACCTCACCGGCGGCCCGGACGGGCGCAGAGTTGGACATATCTTCTCCATGAGAGGCAGGCGTGGGTTTTAAGCAGGATAGTTGCTTTCAGTAACTATCCTGATGCCTGATTGATTCCCGGGTCACCAAACTTTTTTGCGAACTCACCGTAAATCACGTCCTGGCGAAGCATCACCGTTCCACGAGGATGCCGTCCGGATCGCTGTAGATCATTACGCCCGGCTGGATACGGACGCGGTCGATCACCAGATCCACATCAACCTCGCCAATACCTGCCTTGGCGCTCTTCCTGGGGTTGCTGCCCAGCGCTTTGACACCCAAGGGCAGCCGTGCCAGCGCTTCCCTGTCCCGGATGGCGCCGTTGATGATGACGCCCGCCCACCCATTTGCCACGGCGCTCTCGGCGATCATGTCTCCCATGAGGGCGGTTCGCAGCGAGGCGTGTCCGTCCACCACCAGGACGGCCCCCTCGCCGGGGGTGTTCAGGATGCTCTTAACCAGGGCATTGTCTTCGAAGCACCGCACCGTTCGTACTGGGCCGCTGAAGTGGGACTGTCCGCCGAGGTTCTGGAACTGAATAGAAATCGACTCAAGTTCTTCGCCGCGCTCGTCGTACAGGTCGGCGGTGTTCACATGCTCGCTCATGGGTTCTCCTTAAGGGGTTTGAGGCCACACTAACGCCCGTATCCAAAGCCCCGCACGGCTTGTCCACGCTATGTGGACAACACCGCCACAAAGCTCTCACGACTGTCCGCCGCGCTAGGCTGAATCCAAGCATCCACACCAAGGGGGAAACCTGCCATGAGCCTTTCTGACCTGCCCGGGCCGGTCCCTGATCCGGCCGTGGTACGTGCCAGCACGACGACGGCACTCGCCGAGCCGGTACAACGCGTCCGCTCGCTGTGGGTCACCGGCGTGGTGCTGGTCAACCTCGGCATCAACGCGGCCTTCTTCGGTCCCCTACAAGTGCTCTTGGGCCAACAGGCGGCTCATTTTGACGATGGCCAGAAGGAAGCGATCCTAGCGTTGGTGACAGGCTGCGGCGCCGCCGTTTCCATGGTGGCCAATCCCTTGTTCGGTGCTTTCAGTGATCGCACCACGTCGAAGTACGGACGACGGGTGCCGTGGGTCTTGTTGGGCGCGATTCTTGGCGCCGTGGCCCTCGTTGCGCTTGCCGGCGCCCCCAATGTCGCGGTGATGACCGTGCTCTGGTGCCTCGTCCAAGCCGGTGCCAACGGAATGTATGCCGCCATCACGGCCGCCGTGCCGGACCGCGTCCCGGTAGCGCAGCGCGGAACCGTCGGCGGCCTTGCCGCCATGGGGCAAACCGTGGGCATCCTGATCGGCGCGGTGATTGCCGCCGTCGTTGCCGGAAACTTCGCACTCGGTTACTGGCTGTGCGCAGCGGCGCTGCTCGCCGGCGTCGTGCTTTACCTCTTCAAGAACGACGACGAGCCCCTCCCCAGGCAGGACCGGCCCCCGTTCAGGATGGGCGCCTTTCTCCGGGGCTTTTGGGTGTCGCCGAAGCGCTTCCCGGATTTCGGCTGGGCTTGGCTTACGCGGCTCTTGGTGAGCACGGGCAACCACATGGTCACGTTGTATCTGCTGTTTTTCCTCAGTGATGCCGTACACCTGAAGGAGACCGAGGGCATTGATCCTGCTTTCGGCGTCCTGATCCTTACCGGGCTCTACGCTGTGGCGGTGATCATCACGAGCGTGCTCGGCGGCCGGTTGAGCGACCGGATGGGCAAGCGAAAGCCGTTGGTTATCGCATCGTCCGTCATCATCGCATTGGCTTCGCTGATCCTCGCCTTCGCGCCGACCTGGATCGGTGCGCT
The DNA here is from genome assembly GCF_044748465.1 of Paenarthrobacter sp. NPDC089988. Classification (NCBI taxonomy): domain Bacteria; kingdom Bacillati; phylum Actinomycetota; class Actinomycetes; order Micrococcales; family Micrococcaceae; genus Paenarthrobacter; species Paenarthrobacter sp. NPDC089988. The sequence continues at coordinate 127,850 of NZ_JBIVGD010000004.1, read as the reverse complement.
GGCAGGGGCGATTGTCCTTGGGATAGGATTCGGCGCCTACTTGGCCGTGGACTTCGCCTTAATCACGCAGGTCCTCCCCACGGCTTTGGACCGTGGAAAGGACCTGGGGGTCATCAACATCGCGAACTCGCTGCCGCAGGTGATCGCGCCGAGCATAGCGTTCCCGTTTGTTGCCTACTGGGGCGGCTACGTCTCGCTGTACATAGCCGCCGCCGTCATCGGCCTGCTGGGCGCGGTGTTCGTGGTGAAGATCAAGAGCGTCGCGTAGCTGGTTTAGAACACGGCGGTGAAGCCACCCCAGCCCCAGCCGACCACGGATTGGCCGCTCCAGCGGATCCACGGCTGGCTGCTGGTCAGGTAGTCCGCCCCCTTGCCGTAATACATGGTCAGACGACCCGAAGTGTCGACGCTGAACGCGTCGACGTTGCCGTCACCGTTGAAGTCGCCGCCGGAGCCCACGAACGGAAAACCGTTGAATCCCCACCCAATGCCGCTGCTCTGGGTATCAAACCAGCCGCTGCGAGTGGTCTCGTGCAGTGTCAGGTGTCCGTAAATGTCTCGGGAGACAATCCCGAGTTTGTTCGTACCACCGAAGTGTCCAACGGTGAAAACGGCATCCCTATTGATCCAGTAAGTGTCCACTCCGTACGGCTGGAGCCAGCCACCGCGCCCGTTTCCCGGGTAAAGGATTGCTTGGTACCAGCGGTCGACGGCAATGATGTCGTTGTTGCCGTCTCCGTTGAAGTCGCCGGCCGCCGAGATGGTCCGGAAATCCTGCCAGCCCTGGCCAATCTGGAACGCCTTCTTCCAGCCGCCCGTGCCGTTCCCTTGGTAAAGGAACAACCGGCCCTGTCCGTCACGACCGATAACATCCACCGTGCCGTCGCAGTCGAAGTCGCCAGGTGAGAAAAGCGTGTTGAAGACATTCCACCCCGTTCCCAGCACCTGGGCCGGGCGCCAGTTGCCCCGACCATCAGTGGGGTAGAGCAGGAGCCTTCCGGCGCTGTCACGGGCAAAGAGGTCATGTGTCCCGTCCCCGTCGAAACCTCGTGCCCGCGGCTTGGCAGCAATCCGGAGTGGATAGTCGGCCTGAAGGGTCAGCTTGGATTCGGAGTCATAGGACACCGTGACTGAAACCGCGATCACACGCCCCATGTCCGTTTGGGTGGCGCGGTACGTGGAGGCGGTGGCCCCTGGGATGACCTGGCCGTCGCGAGTCCAAACATAGCTGAAGCTTGGCGTCCCGCCCTCGGGTATGACGAACGGGGCATAGCCGCCGAGCTCTGCCTTCAGGAGGCCTCCGAGGGTCGGATCGCCATTGAGCTTCGGCTGGCCCATGTACACCTGGCGTGCCGGAACCAGGGCGGGTGCGGCATGAGCACGTGAGAGTGCTGGGCTTGCGTCGGCGGAGGCCGCTGGGACTGCAACCAGACCGGCCGCACCGGCGATGGCTGCAGCCGTCAGGAGTGAAACGAAACGCTGCCGATGGCCGGTCGACATCGAGTGCGAGGTAGCAAGAAAGCCCACAGGATTTCCCCCATTCAAGATCCAGCTGCACGAGCCGGTGCGGATAGTGAAATGTCGGATCCGCCCGGCATTGGGCGGATCCGACTGTTGAAGCCTAGAAAACCGCGTTGAACCCGCCCCAGCCCCAACCAACAACGCCGAAGCTCTTCCATCCGCCGGACCCGTTGCCGTAGTACATACGCATCTGGCCGGAGGTGTCGATGCCCCAGACATCGTTCGCGCCGTCGCCGTCGAAGTCGCCGGCCCCGCCGAGTTTGGCAATGGCGTTCCAGCCTTGGCCAATGACCCGGCTGGAAGTCCAGCCGCCCGCGCCGTTGCCACCATAGAAGACCAGGTTGCCGGCACTGTCGCGCGCCAGGACGTCAGGCTTGCGGTCGCCGTCGAAATCGCCGGGAGAGAAGATCGAGGTCATGCCGTTCCATCCCCAACCCACGGTGGAGGACGCCAGGAAGCCGCCACGGCCGTTGCCCGGGTAGAGCACCAGTTCGCCGTTGGTCTTGCGGGCGAGCAAGTCATTGTGGCCGTCGCCGTTGAAGTCTCCGGCGGCGAAAATGCTGCTGAAGATGCCCCAGCCCCAGCCGATCTGCTGGCGAGGGTACCAACCGCCTTGGCCATTCGCGGGGTAAAGGAACAAGGAGCCGGCGCTGTCGCGTGTAATGACGTCGTTCTCGCCGTCGCCGTTGAAGTCGCCAGCGGCCAGCATCGTGTTGAAAATCTGCCAGCCGGATCCGACCTGGCCCGCCTGCAACCAGGTTGCTTTCCCATCGGTGGGATAGAGCCCAAGGCGGCCATCGGACAGGCGGACGAACAAGCTCATGTTGTAAGGGGTCGCCAGCAAATATGGCCGATAAAAGCCGCTTGTATGTGGACGGTCGATATCGAACGGAGTGTTGTAGTTAAAGTCCAGGCCTGCCAGCGAAACGGCCGGAGTCCCGGATGTAGGGACTGCCCCCGGGTTATGGACAAGGGATCCGTCCCTCAAGTAGCCGAACTCTTGTCCCGCGGAGTTGTTGAACTGCAGAAATTCGGCCCTGTAGGTTCCCGGCGCTGTGCCTTGCGGAAACACCGCATTGAAGGAGTATGTGGAGTCGGCCTGATTGAACGAACCCTGCGTCAGTCCCCGGTGCCATTCGCCCGTGATGGTGTTCCGGAAGAAGACGTAGAGGTTGCTGATGGCACCACCGGTCTCGAAGGTGACCCGCGACGTTGCCTGCCCCCCTGCTCCGATTGATTTCGGCGTTGTCGATACAGACACCGGGACCGGAGCAAACACGTCATCGGCGTGCGCCGCTGGCGCGAAGCCCAGCCCTCCGAGCAGGACGATGCCGGCCACAACTGCGGCCAGCCAACTGCGCACCCGGTGCAGAGGAGTGCTCCCCATGGTTCCCCCATTCAAGCCGGGTTGTTGACCGGCGGATTGATGTGAATTCGTGTACTCACGCAAGATCAGAACACTGCCGTCAGGTAGCCCCAACCGCTGCCGGGATCTTGTGTTTGGCGGTAGTAGCTGTAAAGTTCGGAGCCCATTTGCTCTGTCCTGAAGACGCCTTGGTCCGTGACGCTGAAGAAGTAGTTGTATGGGTCCGAAGTGTTGAACCCGCCCAAACCGCCCATGTAGCGGCTTGACGAGTAGTTGCCCATCAACGTTCTGGACCCCGCCCAGCCGCCTGTGCCGTTGGGGTAGTACGCATGGAGGCTGCCGTCGGTGCCGCGGGCCAGCAGGTCGGAGACGCCATCGCCGCTGAAGTCACCCGGGCTGAAGACCCTGTTGAAGCCGTTCCAGCCCTGTCCTACCTGCGAGGAAGGCAGCCAGCCACCACGGCCATTGCCGGGGTAGAGGAAAAGACGCCCCTGCGTATCCCGGGCAAGGACATCGCTGGTCCCGTCACCATTGAAGTCGCTGGCAGGGATGATTTCCGTGAAACCTGCCCAACCCGTTCCAACCACGGAAGAGCCAAGCCAGCCACCTTTTCCGTTGCCCCGGTAAAGCGACAACTGTCCGGACTTGTCCCGGGCCATGACGTCCATGTTCCCGTCACCGTCGAAGTCACCGGGAGACAGCAGCGCAGTGAAGTTGGCCCATCCCCATCCGATGTCCTTGCTGCCGCTGGCAAACGTGCCGTCGGTGCCGCCGGAGAAGAGCGTCAGAGTCCCGTTCGGCTTCCTCGTCAGTACATCGGGCCTGGAGTCACCATCGAAGTCGCGGAGCATGGACTGGTATCTGACCACGGTTGAAGAACCGGGGCTGGTGAGGAGGCCGACGATGCTGCCTGCGTAGCGAATGATGACCGCGACGCCGAGCGGTTTCCCTGCGTCCGACGGCTTCGGGGAATAGCTGGCCCTCGTGGCGCCCGGGATTGGCTCCGAGTTGTTCAGGAGCCATTGATAACTGAATGTCGGTTTGGCTCCAGCAGGAAGGCCCTTGATCGTGGAGGCGTCAAAACTGGCCTTTACTGTGCCTTTGACCATCGGGTACCCCGAGACCGCGGGGTTAGAAGCGCTGACCAGGTAAAACGGCTTGGTCTCGACCGTTTCCGGCAAATGCCCTGCTGCGAACGCTGTCAGCTTGAGGGTCAGGCCCGAACCCGTTCCGGCTACGCTCCGGGGGACTTCAAACCACCCCGAGTTCTCAAGAACGCCGTCGCGGAACCACTCGTAATCGTAGTCCGACGGCGGTGCGGCCCAGGTGCCGTGGCGGACTTCATACTGTGGCGAGGAGTAGCTGGATTCCGCAATGGTGAGCGATGGCGGCGTCTCGGCGGAGTTCGGGGCCAGCACTCTTGTGGGATTGTTCACCGTAAAATCCAGCGATTCCCAAGCGACGGGGAAGGGATAAGTATTGGTGCTCCCGCGGTAGTAGGCCACCTCCCGCCGCCATTCACCGTCGCTGTACGTGACGAAGACGCTTTGAAGAGTGTGGGACCCGTGGAACACGTCGGCGGGCAGCGTCAGGGTTGCGCTGGCAGTCAGGGGCCCTGCTGCCGGCGTTCCTGTCCACACAACCTTGTGTTCTGTGACCCGGGACCCATCCCTGTAATTGAATTCGACGCGTTGCGCCCGCTCGGCCAACTTGAACGTGAGCTGCACTTTGGCTCCGGGGGCTAGCGTCGCGGCAGACAGGCGCTGAACCCATGTCAACTTTGGAGCCTGTGGTTCCGCTGCTGAGGATGGTTCCGCTGCCATTAGGGGCACCGAGGCCAGCATGACGCCAGCCAGGGTGAGTCCCATCAGGACGGAAAGGGCTCGGAGCAGGAGAGGCTGGGGCCGGCGGCCCGCAGCATGGGTAGTGGTCAAGGTGTCCCCCGTGTCATGTTGTGTCGTTGCAGCCATGGCCTAGAAGACCGACGTAAATCCGCCCCAGCCCCAACCGATGGTTGCCTGGCGCTTGAGGGCTACGTGACCCAGTCCGTAGAACATGGTGAGCCGCCCGTCGGGATGTATTCCGTAGACTTCAGGCACTCCGTCACTGTCGAAATCGCCTGGTGCTCCGATTCTGCTGAATCCTTCCCAGCCGTAGCCTGCATAGGAGCTGAAGGCGTTTGGCGTCCAAGCGTTGTCGTAGAAGTAGCCGTTGCCCGCGCCGTTGTACATACGCAGGTTGCCTTGGCCGTCCCGCGCAAAGATGATGCGCGAATCGGGTGAAACGAAGGCATTGAATTCTTGCCAGCCTCCCTCTTGGTAGCCTCGGCTGAGCACGTAAGGGGTCAGGAAGCCGCCGCGGCCATTGCCGGGGTACACCCACATGATGTTGGACGCGTCGCGTGTGATCAGGTCGGCCGTGCCGTCGTTGTTGAAGTCACCAGGCGCCACTATGTCCTTCATGGAACCCCAGCCCTGGCCAACCTGGTAGGAGCGGAGCCAGCCACCCTGACCGTTGCCCTGATACAGGAAGAGCCTGCCTGCGCCATCCCTGGCCATGACGTCTACATTGCCGTCGCCGTCCCAGTCGCCCGGTGAAAACAGCGAGTTGAAGGTGTTCCAGCCTTGGCCGATTCGCTGTGCCGGCAGCCAGCCGCCGGACCCGTTACTGGGATAAAGCCAAAGGTTCCCTGCTCCGTCACGGGCAAAGATGTCACCGGTGCCGTCAGCATTGAACCCCTTGCCCCGGGTCTTGTCCGCCAGGGGGCCGACGAGGTCCACTACCTCAGTGGCAACCGATCCGGCGTCAAACCGTGCTGTCACTCCGGCCGTGATGATCTTGCCCTTATCAGCCAGGGACGGCCGGTAGTCCCGCGATGTTGCGCCCGGGATGGGAGTCCCATTGCGCTTCCAAACGTACGTGTAGGAAGGCTGTCCACCCTCCGGGTCCACCCCTGCCGGGCCGTGGTCAAGCCAAAGACGGCCTCCCACGCTGGCATCACCGGTGATCCGCAGGTTGCCGACCCAGACACGGCGCGGCATGGGCCCGAAGACGGTCGTCGCAGCGCTCGTCGGCAGATACCCCGGGGCGCGGACGGTCATCTTCACCCACACCAGGTTCCCGGGGTCCGTTGTCATGTTGGACTGGTAGGTATCGGCGTGGGCGTAGTCAATGGGCGTTCCGTTGCGGTACCACTGGAAGTCAGAGAAGGTGGGTTCGCCTGGCCATGTTCCCCGGTTGATCGAGAGTGTGGTGTTGTAGACAAGCTCACCCTGGATACTCGGAGCAACCGAGTAGGAGAGCTTTTTAAGAACTTTCGCCGGGTTGTTAACGGCGAAGTCGCCCGTGGAAAGAGCAGCTCGTGCCACGGAACCCACTGGAACCGGGGCAGTCCGTTCGAGGGTGCCGTCGCGGAGATAGGTGTCCTTGGCCCGGCCATCGAAGTAACTGACAACCACTCGATCCAGCGTGTAGGCACCGGAGGCCTGCGCTGCGGTAACGGCACCGCTCGCAACAACGGTCAAAGGACCGGGTGCTGGGTTGCCTGTCCACGCAAGCTCAAAGGTGGTGATCTCGGAAGCATCGCGGTAGATCAGCCGGACATCTTGGGCCAGTTGTGAGAGTTTTACCTGGACCTGGGCGTTTTGGCCGGGAACAAAGCTGGCCTTCACTGGCGTCAAGGCAGTAGGAACGGGCGCTGCATACGGAAGCAGCGGGTTCTTGATTTTGAAGTCCTGGGCAGCCGGGTCACCGAACGGAGACGTGCCCGTTCCCGGCGGGTAGACGCTGCCTCCGCGGTAGTAGACCTGGGACGCCCCCGCTGTGGTGATCACTTGGACAAAGCTGACCTCAATGGATCCGTTGGGCCATGACGAAGCCGAAGCGACTCCGCTGACCGTTCCACTCTTGCCGCCCGCGGCAGATGTCCAAGCGAGAGTATGTGTCCCGGCAGCGCTGTGAAGGCTTACTTCAACGCGCTTGACCGCGACGGACGTCGTGAACGCGAAGCTGACCGGGGCGCCGGCGTCGACGGTTGCAGCTGAGGTGCGGGCGAAACTCGAGAGGACCGGCGCTGCAGCGTGGGCCGGCACGGCCGGGGTCAACAGCATGGCCACCAGGGCAATAACCATCCCGGCAAGAAGCGTGCGGACAGGCGTAGACGCAGACAGAAAGCGCACAGGAGTGCTCCCCATGGTTCCCCCAATTCAGGCCGGCCACAGACAACCGGCGGGTGTAAGTGACTAGAGAGTACATGGAGGAATGAGAAAGCTGGGAATTCGCTGGCAAAATTTCACGGGAAAGACAAGTCAAGCCCGAAAAGCAACCGAAATCGGCTTAGAAAACTGCGTTGAACCCGCCCCAGCCCCAGCCGATGGCGCCGGAACCGTTCCAGCCGCCGTCGCCGTCGCCGTAGTAGGCCAGCAGTTGTCCGGAGCCGTCCACCGCGAAGACGTCCATGTTGCCGTTGCTGTCGATGTCGCCGGCGGCGGCGATGTTGGACAGGCTGCCCCAGCCCCAACCGATGGTGGCCGATCCGCTCCACCCGCCGCTGCCGTTGCCCTTGTAGAGGCGGAGGTTGCCAGAGGTGTCGCGGGCCAGGATGTCCACGTTGTCGTCGCCATTGAAGTCGCCGGGCGTGATGATCTGGTTGAGGACGTTCCAGCCGGTGCCCACGAGGGAGCGGTTCAACCAGCCGCCGGTGCCGTTGCCGGGGTACAGGTACAGGTTTCCGGACGAATCACGGGCCAGGACGTCGTTGCTCCCGTCGCCGTTGAAGTCGCCCGGGGAGACGATGGACGTGAACCCGTTCCAGCCGCTCCCGATCTGGCGGCCGGCGCGGAAACCGCCGTCGCCCGTTCCTTCGTAGAGGAAAAGCCGGCCGGAGGAGTCGCGGGCCAGGATGTCGTTGGTTCCGTCGCCGCTGAAGTCGCCTGGGGACAGGACGGTGGTGAAGCCGTTCCAGCCGGGTCCTACGGTGCGGGCCGATTCCCAGGCGCTGTTGATCCGTGGGTACATCATGAGTGTGCCGTCGGAGCGGCGGGCCAGCAGCTCGAAAGCGCTCCGCCCGGTGAAACCGTTGGCGCGGTGGGAAGCGGAGACGGGCGCTGTTTCCTCGCTGGAGACCTCCACGGGCTCGCAACCATTTTGGCTGGCCACGAGGTGGGCTGCGATGGTTGCTCCGCGGTCCGCTTCGGTCACCACGTAGTTCGGCCACTGCCTCGAAGAAAGGACTCCATCGCGGGTCCAGTAGATGCTGTAGTCGGGTCCGGCGGCCGCACCGCAACCGCTGAACGAGCCCTGCTCGATCTCGACCGTGAGGGTCGACCCGACGAACGGTGCGCCGTGCACCACCGGCTGGTCGGGGTCCATGGTTGCCATGGCGGGTGCGGGTGCGAAGGTGGCTGCCGCGACGATTGCGGCAGCGATTCCGGATAGCGCTCGGCGCACGCCGGACGTCGGGCGTGATGAAGCGTACATGGTGTCCTCCCCAGACTTTATGCGGTTAATGGTACCGCGGCTGGGATATACCTAGAAGATTGCTGTGAAGGCGCCCCATACGTTACCGGCCACTTCCGAGCCGCGCCACCCGGTCCTGCCATCGCTGTAATAGACCATCAACCGGCCCTGTTGGTCCACGCCGTAGACGTCCGGATTGCCGTCCTTGTCGAAGTCGCCGGCCGCCCCCGCAGCCTTCAACGTGTTCCAGCCGACGCCGATCAACCAAGAGCGCGTCCAGCCGCCGGCGCCGTTTCCGCCGTAGAAGTACAAGTAGCCGCTGCGGTCACGCGCCAGGATGTCCACTTTGCTGTCGCCGTTGAAATCGCCGGGTGTCAGGAGCGCGTCCATCACCTGCCAGCCCTGCCCGACGGCGGTTCGCGGCAACCAGCCACCGGAACCATTTCCGGGGTACAGATAGAGGGCACCGCCCGGTTCGCGCGCCAGAATGTCGTTGGTGCCGTCGCCGTTGAAGTCTCCAGGGCTGACGATGGAGTCGAAGATGTTCCAGCCCTTGCCGATGGTCTGTCCGGGCTTCCAACCCCCGGTTCCGTCACCCGCGTAGAGGTACAAAGTGCCTGCAGAGTCGCGGGCAATTACATCCGTCTTACCGTCGCCGTTGAAGTCGCCGGGGGAGAAGACGAGGGTGAAGATGTTCCAGCCCCAGCCCACGGTCCGGGGAGCGTTCCAGGCGTTTCCGGTGCGGCCGAAAAGAGACAGCGAACCGTCGGATCCGCGGGTCAGGAGTTCGAAGGACCGCCCAGTGAACCCGGCTGCGCGGTTGACGGATCCCACGGGCGCGGTCTCGTTGCTGTGGAGGGTTTCCCCGGAGCACGCGGTCTTGCTGGCGGTCAGGTGCGCAGCCATCCTTGAGCCGGCGTCGTCCTGCTGCAGCACGTAGTTCCTGCCCGTTTCCCCTGCCACGAGGAAGCCGTCACGGGTCCAGTAGATGCTGAAGTCCGGGCCCTTGCCGCCGCCGCAACCGTAGAACGTGTAAGGCCCGATGTCCGTGGTCAGCGTCTTGCCCACGAACGGTTGGCCGTTGACCACGGGATCGGGTCCGTTGCTGGGCGCGGCCGACGCCGGCAGGGGACTAAGTGCCATGGCCGCCAATGCGGCGCCCGTCAGCGTTGCCGCCACCCGCCGTCGTACGTTCCCCATCTGTGTTCCTCCCGTGTGCAGACTTGAAACCTCACTGAAGTTTAGGGGCACGCTTGGGGGAATCCTTGGAACGCTGCGTAAGCCTTGTTCGCGGCGGCATTCAGGAAACGGTCATTTTGCTCCCGTATCATTGATCCGATCGGCCAGCCGTGGGTTCCATCCTCGACCGGCCGCTTCCTTGCCAGCTTCCCAAGAGATCGCCGGAGATGTCTGCAGCAAATTCACTGGAACCGTACTCCCTGGATCTGACAACAGGGCTGCCCCGCATGGCTGCCGCGCCTACCACTCCGCGGCAGTTGTTGCGCTATGCCCGCATCCTGAAGACCGCGGCCGGGTTCGCGCAGCGCCAGTTCGATACGCTGAGCCTGTCCGATGTCGCGGCGCGGGCTGATGTGCCCCTCGGCACCCTGTACCGCTACTTTCCCTCTACGGCGCACCTCATGCTGGCCGTGTACCGGCAGCAGTTGCGGGAACTGCGCGACGGCGTCCGGCAACGCCGGGGCAAGGGCCAACTGGCGGGCCTCATGATGGAGATTTTCCACCTGCGCGTCATGCAGCCCGGAGTTGAACACTGCCTCATCCGCCCTGCGGGCAAGGACACGGATACCGCCCAGTTGCTGCGCGAGATCGATTCCCTGTCCCAGGAAGTGGTCGGGTCCCTGAGCGAGGATTCCGGCAAGGACCCGGTGAAGGCACGCATCCTGTTGCATCTGGTGAGCGGCCTGGTCCAGGCCGTCCGCTGCCGGAGGCTGTCCCTCTTCGAAGCCGAGAAGGACCTCAAGAAGGCCTGCAGCCTGCTGACCGGAGAGTGACTGGCCCGCCGGTGGTCAGCGGCTAAGGAACTGCCGGATGGCCTGCGCGGCCTTCTCTTTGCCGGTCCCAATCCACAGCAGGTGGGAGGGCGAATCCAATTCCACCAGCGTGCGGCGCGGCAGGCGGGACAACTGGGCCATCATCAGCCCAAGGCCGATGTCCGTGCGGACCAGTGCCCACGTGATCCGTTCCACCCACGGCGAGAAAACCACCGGCCCCATCAGGGTCTCCGCGCGCGAGTCCGGATACGGCAGCGTGGATGGGGCGCAGCTGTGCAGGACCAGGCGCTGGGCCTGGACGCCGTGGTCGCCGGCAACTGCCATCGCCTGGAGTCCTCCGAAGGACACACCAACCACCACAGGGTTGGTAATCCCTTGGTCGAGGCACACTTCCCGCACCAAGGGCGCGAACTCGCTTGCGGTGAGGTCACCGACGTCGGTGGCGCCGTAGCCGGGCCGCGAGAAGGAGAGGACTCCGAGGCCGCGATCCGTGTAGAAGCTCCAACCGCAGTCGCTCACGGCGGAGCAGTGCCCGCCAGGGAAGAAGAGGACGTAGGGCTGGTTTCCTGGCACGGTGGCTATCTCCACCGGGCCTCGGGAAGTTGGAACCATTATGCGTTTGGCCACGGACGTCATTCTGCCTCACGGTCGGCGGCCCTGGACCTCATGAGAACTGCAGCCTGGGTGGTGGTCTAGACCGATGGGTGTCAAAATGGCCTGTTTTGGCGTGAGATGAATCACATATTTGGTTGGTTGAACGTTTTACTCTCGAATCGTCTCTTTAGGTATTGAATCTTGTACCCCTGTAGCTTGCCTAGGCTGGAAATACCGAAGCGGCTAGCAGCCCATACCTGCAGACTCACCGCCGGGCCAGCCACCCTTGGCCCGAACCGCAGTTCTGTTCCTGCCATTCACCACGCCGTGGGTCCACGGCTAGCCTGAGGAGACAAAGACGTGTCCATTGAGACAACTGAAGCCACTGAGAACCTGGTCCTTACCGAAGAGGAAATCTTCAAAGCCCACGAGGGCGGCAAGCTGACCGTTTCCAGCACGGTACCCCTGAACGACAAGCGCGACCTTTCCATCGCGTACACCCCCGGCGTTGCACAGGTCAGCCGCGCCATCCACGCCGACCCCAAGCTTGCCCGCACCCACACCTGGGCCGAGCGCCTGGTCGTGGTGGTCAGCGACGGCACCGCAGTCCTGGGCCTGGGCAACATCGGCCCCAGCGCCTCCCTGCCGGTCATGGAGGGCAAGTCCGCTCTCTTCAAGACCTTCGGCGACCTCGACTCCATCCCGCTGGTGCTCAACACCACCGACGTTGACGAGATCATTGAGACCCTGGTCCGCCTCCGCCCGAGCTTCGGAGCCGTGAACCTCGAGGACATCTCGGCACCGCGCTGCTTCGAACTCGAAGAGCGGCTCATCGAGGCCCTGGACGTCCCGGTCATGCACGATGACCAGCACGGCACCGCCGTCGTAGTCCTTGCAGCCCTGACAAATGCCGCCAAGGTGACCAACCGCGCCATCGAGGGCCTGAAGGTTGTTGTTTCCGGCGCCGGTGCGGCAGGCATCGCGATCGCCGAGATTCTCCTGGCTGTGGGCGTCGAGGACGTCATCCTGCTCGATTCCAAGGGCGTCATCAGCGCGGACCGGGCGGACCTGGTTGCCGACTCCGGCAGCGTCAAGGCCCGCTTCGCCCAGCGCACCAACCCCCGCGGCGTTACCGGCGGACCCGCCGAGGCCCTCACCGGTGCAGACGTCTTCGTTGGCGTTTCCTCCTCGAAGCTCGCCGAAGAGCACCTGAAGCTGATGAACGATCAGTCGATTGTCTTCGCGCTCTCCAACCCTGACCCCGAGGTCCTGCCCGAGGTCGCCCGCAAGCACGCGGCCGTTGTTGCCACCGGCCGCAGCGACTTCCCCAACCAGATCAACAACGTTCTGGCCTTCCCGGGTATCTTCCGCGGTGCACTGGATGCCGGCGCCCGCCGCATCACTTCGGAGATGAAGATCGCGGCTGCCCGTGCCATCGCCGAGCTGGCCGCGGAGGATCTCTCTGCGGACTACATCGTCCCGAGCCCCCTGGATGCCCGCGTGGCACCCGCCGTTACCGCGGCAGTTGCCGCAGCCGTGACCGAGTAGCGCTCACCTACGCAAGACCGACGACGGCGACGCTCCCTTTCCGGGGGCGTCGCCGTCGTTCTTGGTTTCCGGCCGTGACCTGGTTCCCGAATGAACCGTCAGCAGTCCAGGGTTACCTGGTCCACCGTCCAGAAGGCGCTGTTGGTTCCGGTGTAACGGAAGCTGAGCTGCGCCCTCTTCGCTCCCTTGGGCACCTCGACTGCCAGCCTCTCGAAGCCGTTGAAGTTGGCGGTGTATTGCTTCACCAACCGACGGGGGCCGCTGTCGAAACCGATGAACACTTCGCCGCTCTGGGGTCCGTCGATCCTGTAGTTGGAGGCGAAGGAAAGGGTTGCGGTCTTGCCGCCCTTGACCTTGTATTCGGGGCTGATCAGGGTGGAATCGAACTGCCCTGGTGCGTGCGCCTTGTCATCCCACTCGTCCGAATCCGCGACGGCGAAAACGTTGCGGTTGCGGACACTGGTCTCCCGCCCCTGGTTGCGGTCGGTGTTGCTCCAGAACTCGTCCGTGGCAAAGGACCAGCCGCGCCACTCGGTGACGCCACCGGCCGGCATGGCGGAGTTGTCTATGGTCCAACCTTGGGGAGCGGTGGTGGTCCAGCCCTTCACGTCGGCGCCGGGCGCCGTTTCATCCACGCGCGTTTGGAGCCGGTCCCGGAGCTGATCGAAGTCGTCGGCCTGGAGGTCTGCGATGGCCTGCCCGTCCAGGTTCCAGTCCTGCTCGGTCGCAACACCTGAGTGCTTGAGCACGGTGGGCGCGATGTCCGTGATCTTCACATCGTTCCGGGTGCTTCCGGCCCGGATGCCTTTGCCTTGGGCGATCACGAACGTCTGCCGTTCGGCAGGGGTGCTGCCGCCATGGCCACCCGTGGGGGTGTGGCCGTGGTCCGCCGTGACCACGATCAACCACTCCTCGGACTTGTACGTTGGCCGGCTCTTCACTGCGTTGAGGATTTCGCCCACCTGGCCGTCCGCCGTGCGCAGAGCGGCGGCATACTCGGGCCGCTCGGTCCCGTAGGAATGGCCGGCGCCGTCAACCTCGTCCAGGTGGATGAACGTGCTGTCCGGGTTGCCGTTGGCGAGGTAGTCCACGGCCTTCGCGGTGGTTCCGGCGTCGTTTCCACCGGCAATCCGGAGATCCACCTTCTCGCCGAAGACCTTCTGTGGGATGGGGGACCATGTGCCCACCACCAGCGTCGAGGCGTTGGACCTGGCGGTCTCCAGGCGGCTCAGGTAATCCGGGTACTGGGCGTAGTTGGGTGCGGTGAAGTTGTTGTCCACCACGTTGTGCTTGTCCGGCCAGACGCCCGTGGCGATGCTGGACCAACCCGCTCCCGACACCGTGGGAGCCATGGGGTTGGCGAAGAGGTTGCTGGTGGCGGTCATGCCGGAATCCATGAGCCCTTGGACGTTGGGCATCCCGGCAGGCGGAAACTTCGCGATTGCTGCGCCGTCGAGTCCGATGACCAGTGTCTTCTTGCGTTGGCTTCCATCGGGAAGCCCGTCGTACGCGCCGGCCGTGTTTGCGTGGGGTGCTTCGGCTGGTGCTGCGGTTGCCGCTGGGGGCAGTACGACGGCGGCTGCCAGGGTGAGTGCGGCCGTTGCCATGGCGGTGCGGAAGGGGCGGAAGGGGTGGACGTTGTCCAAGGCTTCTCCAAGTGCAGGTGGGTGGCCGGCGACGGTCGCCGCCGGGGGTACGCCTCCTACCCTGCCGCGAGGAGTCCCGGACAATCAAGCAAAATCGCATGTTGTATATACAAGTTTGTGGCAAGTTAATCTCCAGTTTTCTTTGGGCTTGCGTTCTGTCGGCGTGCTGATCGACGCTCGCTGGTTGGAGTTGTTCATACAAGACTTCTCTGGGTGTGTATGGAGTTGCCATGCAAGCCTGGGAGGCCTTGGGTGCGCCGCGTCGGGTGCCGCGATGCGGCCGGGCGGGCCTGGGCTCCCGCCGTTGCCCGGGCGGGCCTGGGCTCCCGCTGTTGCCCGGGCGGGCCTGGGCTCCCGCTGTTGCCCGGGCGGGCGCCTGCGTTCCCGGTGTTGCCCGGGCGGGCGCCTGCGTTCCCGCTGTTGCCCGGGCGGGCGTGGGCTCCCGCTGTTGCCCGGGCGGGCGTGATGCTTCCCTAGACTGGGGCCATGAACGCCGAACTGATCGTGACCATCCTCTGCGGCTTGGCCATAGCCGTGGGTGTCGCCGGGGTCATCATCCCCATCCTGCCCGGGAGCATCCTTATCGGGTTGAGCCTGCTGGCGTGGGCCCTTTGGGGTGGTGCTGGTGTTGTGGGTTGGGTGGTGTTCGGCATCGGACTGGTGTTTGTCGTCGCGGGGATGGCGGCCAGTGCCGTGTTGACCGGACGCAAGCTGAAGCAGCACGGGATTCCCAACCGATCTGTCCTGGTGGGCGTGATTGTGGGCGTCGTGGGGATGTTCGTCATTCCTGTTGTGGGACTGTTTGTCGGCTTCGCGCTTGGCCTGTTGTTGAGTGAAGTTGCCCGGACCCGGGACTTCCGCTCGGCGGTCCGATCGAGCGTTGCTGCCCTCAGAGCGACGGGCATCGGCATCCTGGTGGAGTTCGCCCTGGCCTGCGCAGCGGCAACTACGTGGGTGATCGGCGTGTGGGTCAATGCGGTGACCTGATTTATCCTCGGATCCCAAAGCCGTTGTTGGGGTTTGCGGCTGATTCGTCGGTGTTTTCCACATAGGCCAGTTGGGGTCTTATTCCGGCGTTCCTGCGCTGGAAGAGTCGGTGCATGGACGGGATTTCGGGGCATTTGGGTGGTGGCGTTCGTGCCGCTGCGGGCGGTGCTGCTGCCCTCGCCCCTGGGCCTTCCGCTTCCGTGTCTCCGGTCGCTGGGGCCGGTTCGTCGCAGCCTGCTGTTCCTGATTGTGAGGTGTCTTCCGCCGGCGGGGATCTGGTTTCTGTTGCGAATTTGATTGCTGTAGTGGGTGCGCTGGAGCCTGCGGGTGACAGTGGGGTGTTGGTGGGTTTGTTGCGGGGTTTGGAGGATTTGAAGTCGGCGGTGGTGGCGGCGCAGGCGAGGGTGGCTGTGGCGTTTGATGTGTCCCAACGCAGGGAGCAGGCCGCGGCGGGCGTGCCGGTTGCGGAGCGGGGTAGGGGTGTGGGGGCGCAGGTGGCGTTGGCGCGTCGGGAGTCCCCGAACAAGGGGGCCCGGTTATTGGGGTTGGCGAAGGCGTTGGTGGGGGAGATGCCGCGGACGTTGGCGGCGTTGGAGTCCGGGCAGTTGAATGAGTGGCGGGCGACGTTGTTGGTGCGGGAAACGGCGTGTTTGTCGGTGGAGGACCGGTGCGCGGTGGATGAGGAGTTGGCTGCGGATACGGGTACGTTCGAGGGTGCCGGGGACCGGCGGATTGTGGCCGCGGTGAAGGCTGCGGCGTATCGGCGGGACCCGGGGTCGGTGACGCGGCGGGCGGCGTATGCGGTGAATGAGCGGACTGTGGGGTTGCGTCCGGCGCCGGACACGATGACGTATTTGACGGCGTTGTTGCCTGTGGCGCAGGGGGTGGCGGCGTATGCGGCGCTGACCCGGGTTGCGGGGACGGCCCGTTCTCAAGGTGATGCCCGGTCCAAGGGGCAGATGATGGCCGATACTTTGGTGGAGCGGCTCACCGGCACCCCGGGCGGTGCCGCCGGGGTGCACTTGGAACTGGTGATGACTGACCGGACCTTGTTGCAGGGTGATAGTGAACCGGCGAGGTTGAAGGGTTACGGCATCGTCCCGGCCGGCTGGGCCAGGGAGCTGGTCAAGCACGGCCCCGGCAACGGCCCGGGAACACGCGCCGGGCAGGAGACGGGCAGCGACCCGGCCACCCGCGCCGGGCGGGAGACGGGCGGCGACCCGGCCACCCACGCCGGGCGGGAAGCCAGCAATGGGACCGACCGGCCACCCGGGCCAGCCGGGCATGCCGGACACGAAGCGATCGGCGGTAGGACTGCCGGCGACTGGCAGGAAGCAGCCGGCGGCAGGGCTGCAGGTGCCGCGCAGGCCGCGACCCAGCAACTGGGCGTGGCTGCCGCGAGTGAGCCTGTTGCCGGTGATGACTCAGGGCTCCAGTCCGATTTCGACGTGTGGATCCGGCGGCTGTACACGGCGCCGGGGACCAACGAGCTGCTGGCCACTGATTCCAAGGCCAGGCTGTTCCCCAAGGGGATGCGCAGGTTTATTCAGACCCGTGATGACACGTGTCGCACACCGTACTGTGACGCGCCCATCCGCCACTACGACCACGTCCTGCCCTGGCACTCCGGCGGAAAAACCACTCTGGCCAACGGCGCAGGGCTGTGCGAAGCATGCAACCACACCAAAGAAAACCCCGGCTGGAACACCAAGCAACTCCACGATGCGCACAAGGTGGACCTGACAGCTCCGGCGGGTGGCGCAGCCCCGGCGGGTGGTGCGAGGCAGTCGCTTCAGCCACGCAGGGTCGGCCAGTCCACCCAGCGAAAGCAAACAGTCCTGTCCGGCCAGCCCGGCCGGACCTTCGAAATACAGACACCCACCGGCCACCGGTACACCTCCATATCCCCACCACTTCCCGGTTACTTCCAGGAGGCCGTCCCTCTGGCAACGGTGGACCGCTTCACCCCGATGCCAGACGGGGCATCGAGGTGAAGGGTGGTTGGCATCGGGTGTTCGTGCGCGGCTGCGTGGCGTTCCGCACTGCGTTGATCCGTCTAGCCGAGCGCCGGAACCTTGACCTGGGCCGGGCGGAACGTCGCCCCGGCTCCGGGGAACAGCGGTACGTCGATCCTTGCGAGAGTGTGGATCTCCTGGACTGAGGCCTTGGTGTGGGCAGCGATCTCAGCGAGGGTGGTGACCCACATGCCGTCGAGACCTTTCACCCGCTCGATCAATTGCTCCAACGCGACTGCCCTGGACGGCCTTCCGGAGATGAACGGGTGGTTGGTCAAGACGAAGCAACTGCCCTGGGCATGGTGGGCCTCGGCTTCAAGCGTCCACATTTCCAGGGCCTTGGCAGGGCTCTCGATCACACCGCTGCCGGTGACACCAGGGTAGAAGCCGTATTGCTCCCAGTCGTCGAGTGCCCAGTCGACGGGAATCTCTACGATGTCCCGAGAGTCACTGTCGTCCGGGGAGCCACTGCCGTCCCGGGCGCCACCATCGGCGACGGCCAGGCGGTAGGGGGCGTCGCCGTCGAGCAGGCTCGAATCGTAGAGGAAGCCGCGGTCCGCCAGCAGTGCCGGGGTGTGCCAGTTGAGCTCCCACCAGGGAGCCCGATAGCCGAGGGGTCGGACTCCGGCAACCTTGTCCAGTGCCTCCAGTCCGCGGTCGAGGTAACTGGCTTCCGTTGCGGCGTCGATGCCTTGCATGGGCTCGTGCAGGTATCCGTGGTGGGCGATTTCGTGGCCGCCGTCGGCGATCCGGCGGACGATGTCCGGGTAGCTCTCCGCCGTAAACCCGGGGATAAAGAACGTGGCCTTGATGTCCTGGCGGTCCAGGATCTGCAGCAACCGCGGCACGGCGATCCTCGGACCGTAGGACTGGTGGCTCATGAGCGACATCCGTCGGGTGCTGGTGGGGTCGTGGGCGATGGTGCAGGATTCGGCGTCCACGTCGAAAGTGAACGATGCGGCGGCCTTGAAGCCTTCCGGCCAGGCGATCGGATGCAGGGAGTCTGCGAATGCGGGCATATTCATGAGGTGTCCTTCGCAGTAGTCAGGCTGCCGGTTCCGGCGTGGAAGCAGGCGCGGGCTGGGTGGCTGAGACGTGGTTGGAATCTGCCAGCAGGAACTTCCGGTGGGCCTTCGGTCCCAGGAAGGCGTAGGCGGCGGCGCTGGTCAGGCCACCGGCCAGCCAGGACAGGTCCCAGCCGCCCAGGGCCACGGCGATGGGTCCCTGCATGATGGGGATCAGGCCGTACATGAAGAGCCAGGTGGCGAAGATGCCTGCGAGGAGGGACGCGATACCGGCCCAGTTGACGACTGGCAGTCGGTGGGTGCCCACGGGATCGAAGAGTCGCTCCACCTTGGCCGGCCAGCGCTTCTCGAGCCAGAAGTAGTGCACCAGCATCACGCCGCCCCAAGCTGCAACCCACGCAACCAGGCCGATGAGCCAGGCGTCCAGCACGGCGGCGAAGTCCTCTTGGAAGATGAAGAAGATGACGGCCGCCAGGGAGAAGACGCCCACGAAGAGGTTCAGCTTGCGCCGGTTGATGTTGATGTCCAGGGCCTGGGTGGCCACGGAGAACGTGTAGATATTGAGGATGTTCGTGGCGATAGGTCCATGCAGCACCATGAGGAGGACCGGCAACGCGAGGACGCCGAAGTTCTGCACGATCAGCTTGCCTGGATCGATTTCGCCGCTGTTGGTGGCCAGGCTGGCGCCGAGGACGCCGAGCCAGACGACGGGGATGAACTGGCCAAGGACCGAGGCGAGGTACACCTTGCGCTTGGGGACCGAGGTGCTGACGAAACGGGAGTAGTCGGCCGCATAGGTGAACCACGTGATGCCCCAGCCGATGCCGATGGCCGTCATGACCGCACTCATGGCTGCAATACGGTCCGATCCCGTCAGGATGTTGCCGGCGGGCCCGGCGTAGCCCCAATCGATCTTCATGCCGAACCAGGCCACGGCGGACATGACGGCGAGAATAAGGATGGTGGGCGGAACGGTCCAGCGCTCGAAGGCCGCGATGGCCTTGTAACCGAACCAGGCGATGGCCACCTGCGCGGCCATGATTGCCGTGGCGACGCCGATCTTCCATCCGTAGTTATGGGCAGCGGGGTCCACCCACCCAAGGGTTCCGAAGAGGGCCATGACCAGGTCAAGGATGATCCAGGTGTTGACCGCGCACCAGCCGATCACCAGGAGTGCCTGGATGGCCGCCGGGAGGTAGTTGCCGCGTCGGCCGAAGGCGGCGCGGGCAAGGACCATGCCCGTGGCGCCGGTTTTCTGGCCGAGGAGGACAAAGCAGCCGAAGAGCAGCATGCCAATGAGGTTGCCAAGCACCAGGACTGTCACGGTATCCGCGAAGCCCAAGCCCAGGTGGATGCCGAGTGCGCCGAGTACCCAGTTGATCGGCGCAAGGTTGGCGCCTGCCCAGATCCAGAATTGTCCGGACACCCTGTGGGTGCGGTCCGATTCGGGGATGGGTTGCAGCCAGGCTTCGCTGTCGTGGCCCGGCGCCGTTGCCGGACCTGACTGCGCGTGGCCAGGGTCAGCTGGTTCCGAATGCGCGGGGGAGAGGTTGTCTTGCATGGGGAGAGCCTCCGTGTGTGAAAGGGACACTCTCAGATTATGTGCGCCACATCACAGCAACAAGATACGATGTGTCTAAAGAGGTTCCACAAAGAGTGACGGAGTGTCATGTCAATTCTCCTGGGCGAAGCGCTCGCGTATCCAAGCCTCAAGGCCGCCGAACCCCTGCTCCTCAACGACGTCGCCGGAGCGTTGGACCGGCCCGTGCGCTGGGTCCACTCCAGCGAAGTCCTGGACATCGCACCGCTCCTGAACGGCGGCGAACTGCTCCTCAGTGGTGGGCAAGCGCTCGCAGGAGTCACAGCAGAGCGCCAAGCAGGGTACGTCCGCGAACTGGCGGCACGGGGAATCTCGGCGCTCGCACTGGAAACAGGACCGGCCCTGACCGGCGTCCCGCAAGCAATGCTGGACGAGGCCCAGGCGGCTGGCCTTCCCGTCATCGAGTTGCGCCAAGTGGTCCCGTTCGTGGGCGTGATGCAGGAAATCAACTCGCTCCTGGTGAGCGAATCGGTGGAGCAACTCCAGCGCGGCGACCAGGCGAGCCACGCCATGGCTGCCGAACTTGCCCACGGCGGCGGACTGGACCAATTGCTGGCTGTCCTGGCCGGGAAGGCGGGCGTCGGCGCGCGGCTGGTATCGCCGTCGGGCCTGACACTGGGCGCCTCGGGTTCGATGGTTATGGACGACGTCGGCTCCGTCACCTCTGTGGACGTGCCGGTGCGGGGTGTCCTGGCGGCGCGCCTTGAGTTGCATGTGCCCGACGACGGTGACAGCGGCCTGGCGCGCGTGGCGGGGGAGCGGTCCGTGGACATCCTGGGGCTGGCCCTCATGCAACGCATGCCGCCGGGCTTGAAGGAACTTGCCGGAACCGAACTCATGCGCGCCATCAAATCCGGCAGTCAGCCGTGGCAGCTGCAGCAACTTGGTCCGGCCGCGGGCTTCCCTGCGGACGGTGCGGTGGCCGCCGTCGTGATCCGTACTTCGGGTGCTGGGCACCTGCGTTCCGCCGTGGACGATGTGCTGAACCGATGCGTCACGCACAGCGCGAGCTATGCGGACAATGCTGAGCTGATCGGCCTCGCGGCCCTGCCAGCCGACGCCGGGGCTGCACGGACTGCGCTGCTCGAAGGGCTGCGTGCCCTGGATGTGCCTGCGGGTTCTGCGCTTTCCGTGGGGCCGCTGGGGAAGGGGATCGAGGATGCGCCATGGTCGCTCGCGGAGGCGAGGCGGACGCTCGACCTGCCGTTCGTCGGTGCCGGAGTGGCGGATGCAGAGGCCTTCGCCGTTGAGCTGCTCGCGGGAGAGTCGCTGGACCCGGCCACCCGCGAAGGATTCGTGCAGCGGCAGTTGGGTGCCGTCGTCGAGCATGACCGCTTGAGGCGATCCGGGCTCTTGGCGACCCTGACCGTCTGGCTCGATTCCGGATGCAACACGGCCCAGGCAGCGCGCGAGCTGCATCTGGAGCGGCAATCCATGCACCACCGGCTGCAGCGGATCTTCGAGCTGTGTGGCGGAGATCCGCGCGGTACGGGCCGGCTCGCTGCGCTGCATCTGGCCACCCGGCTGGCGAGGTTGTAGCTACCGTAACGCGAAATCGCGGGTCAACTGCCTGGACGCCGTTGCTGAACGGCGAAGTGGACAGGTGACCCGCGAAACGGATGGCTGGTACGGCTAGGCGTCCACTCCGTCCCGCTCGCGGTGCGGGTGATCATGCTCGTGCTCGATCTCCAGCTCATCGGCCGAAGTGAGGCCGGTGGGCAAGTCCACGGTGTGGCGCGGGCCGGTGTACGTGTTCTTCACCCGGAGCTGCCACGCCAGCCAGAGGACCAGCAGGGTTCCGCCCACCACCAACGGGGTGTAGTTGACGTACTTCCACTCGAACGCCGGGTTCCACGGCACGCCGCCCGGGGACGTGGGCATGACGGCGATGACGGTGGTGATCACGATTTCCACGACGGCGATCACGCTCAGCCACTTGTAATGCCGGCCAAGGTGCCACGCTCCGCGCTGGAAAGCCGAGCCCTTGCGGAGCCGCTGGAAGATCGGGATGGCGAAGGCCAAGTACAGGCCCACGACGCCGATGGAGACAACCGCGTTGAAAGCCACCGGAACGGGTGCACCGTTGATGTCCACTTCCACCAGGGCAGGCAGGGTCAGGACGATCGCCAAGACAGCAACCAGCGCAACGCTGTACAGCGGCACGCCGCTCTTGTTCAGCCGCGTCCAGAAGCGTGCACCAGGCACGGCGCCGTCGCGGCTGAAAGCGAAGAGCATGCGCGTGGTGGAGGTCATGCAGGCCATGGCGCAGAAGCACTGTCCAACCGTGGAAATGACCAGGACCGCACTCACCCATGGCCCGCTCAGCGCCTGGTTCAGCACCGTGACCACGCTGCCGCCGCTGGCCGAAACAGCATCTGCGTCCTGCACCGCGAAGAGGATGCCCAGCAACAGGATCCAGCCGCCGATTGCCGAGTAGAGGATGGCCTGCCAGATGCCGTTTGCCGCGGAGTTGGAGGCGCCCTTGGTTTCCTCGGACATATGGCACGAGGCGTCGTATCCGGTGACGGTGAACTGCGGCAGGATCACGGCCAGCGGAAGGACCAGGAAGATGAAGCCGGCACCGGTGGTATCGCCGTCGAACCAACCGGTGTTGTTGATTCGCTGGGTAAAGACGTCGGCGATGCTCGCGTGGCGCTCGGGCACGAAGATGATGATGGCGATGATGGCCACGGTGCCGATTACGTGCCACCACACGGAGATGTTGTTGAAGATGGCCAGCAGGTGGCTCGAGAAGATCGAGAGCAGGGTCACCACAACCAGCACGCCAATGAAGATCAGGAACACCCTGGTCAGTGAATAGCCCGCGGCCCATTCTTCGCTGAATGAGGACAACGTGACGTCGATGAAGGTGGCGCAGCCATAGGAGACCGCGGCGACAATTGCCAGCAGTCCCAGGAAGTCGAGCCAGCCGGTGAAATAGCTCGACTTGAGGGATCCGAGCTTGGCGGCCCAGTAGTACATTCCGCCGGACGTGGGCATGGCCGAAACCAGCTCACCCATGCAGAGACCCACAACCAGGATCAGGGCGCAGACCACCGGCCAGCCCCAGCTGATGGCCATGGGGCCGCCGTTGTTCCAGCCGATGAAGAAGCTGATGAAGGGGCCGCTGAGGATAGAGATAACGGAGAACGAAATAGCGAAGTTGGAGAAACCTGACCACGAACGCTTGAGCTCGGGCTTGTAGCCGAGGTTGGCGAGCAACTCGTCGTCGGAGCTTTGTGTTGGGGTAGCTGGCATGGCTATGGTCCTTGGGGTGGGAGCCGGTGAGTTGGGTGTTGCCCGGCGGGTGTGGCCGCCGGGTGGCTACATTGAGGTGAGGCCTCCATCGATGGGGAGCAGTTGTCCGGTGATGTACCTGGCGCCGTCCGATGCCAGGAAAACGACGGCCGGGGCGATATCTTCCGGGGTTCCTTGGCGTCCCAGCGGTACCTGGCGGTCCACCAGTTGGTCCAGTTCGTCGGTGGCCAGGTGGCCGAGGACGGGATCGTTGAAGCCTGTCTCGATCCAGCCAGGGCAAACGCCGTTGACGCGGATGCCGTGCTCCGCGTACTCGATGGCGAGCTGGCGGGTGAGGTTGACCAGCGCTCCCTTGGAAGAGTTGTAGGCCACCAGGTCCGGCTCGCCGATGAGCCCGGACACGGACGCGGTGATGACGATCGCGCCAGACTTTTGCGCGATCATTTGCGGCAGGACGGCCCGGACAGTGAGGAAGGTCCCGCGGACGTTGACGGTAAACGTCTTGTCCCACTCATCCAGTGTCTGCGTCAGGGCTGTTCCGGCCATGAGGACACCGGCGTTGGCGTGGACGATATCCAGCCGGCCGTGGGTGCGGACAATGTCATCCACGACGGCGGCCATCGCCTTTTCGTCGGTGACGTCGGCGATCGCGGCGTGGGCTTCGTTGCCGGCGGCCTTGATGAGTTGCTCCGTTTCCGCAGCCCGGCCGAAGTCGATGTCCGAAGCCACCACCAGGGCCCCTGCTTCTGCCAGGGCAAGCGCGCTGGCGCGGCCAATGCCGTGGCCGGCTCCGGTGACCAGTGCTACCTGGCCGGTGAGGGGGAGAGTGTTCATGGATACCTCCGAAGGCTGTGCTTTGCGTTCTTGGTGCCAGCGACGGCGGCGCTCAAAGCCCCGTTACGTGATGTGGCTCACGTGTGCTGCAACGGGCACAACTCTAGGGGAGCGTTGCGATTGGATCAATAGTTTTTAAATTTAAATGTTTATTTCCTACATCCCTGGGTTGCGGAGGCTGTACGCTAAAACTCACCATTAACTGTTTTTCCGGTTAGCCGGAGGAGGAAGCGGCAGCGATGAGCGAAGCGCCTACTATCGACGGCGGCTCCGTTTCCATCCGTGCGCTGGAAATGGCCGCCCAGGTCCGGCCGACCGGATCGGACGCGGGCCGCGCGGAACAAGTGACCCAGCAGCTTGAGAGCGCAATCGGCCTGGGCTTGCTGAATCCCGGGGAGCGCCTGCCTCCCGAAGCCGTCATGGCCGAGCACATGGGTGTCTCTCCGCTGACCCTCAGGCAGTCCCTCGCCGTCCTTCGCAGCAAAGGCCTGTTGGGGACGCGGCGCGGACGGGGTGGTGGCAGCTACGTCACTGGATCCCTGCCCGTCCAGGAAGCGGACATCGCGCGGGAGCTCCGTGCCCGCAAGAGCGATGACCTGCGGGACCTCATTGACCTTGCGGCCCTGACCGCCGGCTCCGCAGCCCGCCTGGCATCCAAGCGCTCGGATGAGCAGGACGTGCGGAGGCTTCGAAAGCTGGCCCAACGCTTCGCGTCCTCCACCGAGCAGCACATGCTGCGCCAAACCGATGCCAGGTTGCACATTGGCCTGGGGGTTGCAGCCCAGTCGCGAAGGCTGACGACGCACCTCATCCAAATCCATGCCGAGCTGGCCCCGCTCACGTGGGGCGAGTTGTGGGTGAAAGAACAGGCTGCGGCCGTCCGGGACCACGGGCACCTCCTCGACGCGATCGAGCAAGGCGATGCCGGGGCTGCAGAGGATCTGGCGATTGCCCATTTTGAACGGGAAGGCGCACTGATCATCAACCAGCACCTGGACATCCTGACCACCGACCTGGCAGGTTCGCGATGAGTTCCCTCGCAAACGTCCTGGCGTTGACCGCGGCGTCCGTGGGGCAGCAACTGGAGCGCGTCTTCGAGGATCTGGAGCTCGTGGCGGACGAGGCATCACGGCTCTGTTCCCACGCCGACACATCGCGGGGCGTCCTCGAGGGCCTTAAGCCCGTGGTTCAAGGCATGGTGGACCGCCAGGGCGGACTGGTGGACAGCGCCGGTATCTCCGTAGTGCCCGGACTGCTGGACGACGCGGACACCTGGCACCAATGGTGGAGCCTCGTCAAGGGAAAGCTCCTCTTCATTCCCCACAACCTCAATCCCGCATCAGTGAATTTCTACGACTACACGGATATGACCTGGTTCGAGCGGCCACTTGCTTCCGGCAACCCGGAGCTCATCGGTCCGTACATCGACTTTGGTGGCGCGGACATGAAGATCGTGACAGCTTCGCGGCCCGTGCTGGTGGGTGCGGAAACCGTTGCCATCGCCGGCGCGGACCTGTCCATGGAGTTCATTGAGCGGGAATTCCTGCGGGGCTTGGGACGAAGACCGGAACACGTTGCCCTGCTGACCGAATCCGGCAAGGTGGTGGCTTCCAACAGTGCACGGTTTGCGCCGGGAACCCGCTTTGAAGGGGACGGAAGTGGTTCGGCGGCCGTGCCGGTGGCCGTTGCCGGCCTTGCCGCGCCACCCTGGCATGTGATCTCGGCCAAGTAGCCTGCGGTGCGCGTAAGTTCCGTAACGCGAAATCGCGGGTCCACTACCCGTGACGCCGTAAATGAACAGCGAAGGAGCAGTGGACCCACGGATTGGAGGGACTAGACGGTTTCGCGGGCCGGTGCCTTCTCCTCGGCTGCGGACTCGCCGCCGGGCTGTGCTGTACGCTCGCCGCCAGCTTGGGCCAGCGTCATGCCGCGGGTCTCTTCAGCAAGGAAGAGGCAGAGGAAGAATCCGGCGGCGGTGACCACGGCTGCGATCACCATGGTGGGGCCAATGCCCCAGGCGTCGATCGCGAACGGTAGCCCGAAGGTGCCCAGCGCGGCGCCGATCCTGCTGGCGGCGGTAGTGATACCGACGGCGCTCGCCCGGACGTTGGTGGGGAACAGCTCGCTCGGGTAGGCCCATTCGAGGATGCTCGGTCCGCCGGAGAAGAGAGCGTAGGCGCAGAAGCAGGCAATGATGACCCCCACGGGAGCCGACGGTGCGAACCCGAGGATGAAAAGCGGGATGGCCATCAGGGCGAAGCACCAGATGATGAGCGGGCGGCGGCCCCACGTCTCGATCAGTTTGAGGGCAGGGATGCAGCCGGCCAGGAAGACGAGGTCGATCACTACGGAGCCCAGGTTGGAGGCGTTGCCGTGGCCCAGTCCGAAGGACGCAAGGATGGTGGGGCCGAAGGTGTAGATCGCGAACAGCGGACCTACCTGCAGGGTGTAGAAGCCGCTGCAGAAGACGATGCGCTTGAGGTAGGGACGCTGGAGGAGGACCCGGAGGTTGACCTTGCCGGTTTCCGCGGCGGGCTTGGCTTCCGACTCGAAGACCAGGTGCTCGACGCTGAGCTGGTCCGCGAGGGCTGCCCGGAGGGAGGCCTTTGCTTCTTTGGTCCGGCCGTGATGGAGGAGCCAGCGGGGAGATTCGGGGGTGCCCAGTCGGACGAGGAGGACGATGGCACCCAGGAATGCGGACGAAACGAGCATCCAACGCCATGACTCGCCGCCGAAGAGTTCGAACATGGCGTAGCCCACCAGGGATGCCAATGCTGCGCCGATGAACCAGCCCACCTGGAGGACGCCGAGCATTTGGCCCCGGCGTTTCCGGGGCAGCCATTCGGCCAGCAGGGAGTTGGCGATCGGGTAGTCGGCGCCGATGGCCAGGCCCATGATGAAGCGGGCGATGATGAGCTGGGTGGGGTCCTGGACGAAGAACTGCAGGACCGAACCGATGACCAGTACCCACAGGTCGATGGTGTACATGAGCTGGCGGCCGATGCGGTCGGTCAGCGGGCCCAGGAAAACGGCTCCAAGGAAGATGCCCACCAGCGCTGATGCACCGATGAGGCTGGTTTCCAGGGCGCTGGTGTTGAAGTCGGCGGAAATGCCGATGAGGGCGATGGCGATGATGCTGAGGATGTAGCCGTCCAGAATGGGGCCGCCCATGCAGGCGGCGACAAGTTTCTTGTGGAACCGCGTGAAACGCGCTTCATCAATGGCGACGTGGATGTCCATTGAGCTCCTTTGACATGCGGGCGAGTGATTGCCCGTGATCCTGTCAACAGCCTGACGACAGTTGATATATCAAAGACTGGGATGTGATCCACCACACGGTCAATGATTATTCGAGTGTTACCGCTGGCTTGCCACGAAGTCGTTGAAATTGTGGACGTGGGCGTCCATCAAGGACTGGCTGAGCGTGGCGTCCTTGGCCAGGATCGCGCGGGCAATGCCGGCCAGTTCCCGGGTCTGCTCCACGACTGGCGGGCGTCGCTCAAGGATCTGTGACCAGATGCGGGTGGAGAGGTGGGCGTAGCGGACCAGCGTATCCGCGAGATGGACGTTGCCGGCGATCTCGTAAATCAGATGGTGGACCGCCAGGTTCAGGCGCATCAACTCGTTCTGGTCCACTGCCCGGCTGTCCAGGGAATCAAGGAGGGGGAGGAGCTCCTGCAACTTGTTGGCTCCGTCTGGCCGGATGTTTCCTGCGGCCAGCCCCGCCGCCAATGGCTCCAGTGCCTGGCGGATCTGGGCCACTTCGAACAGGTCGGTCAGGTTGATGGGAGCGGCGAAGGAGCCCTTCCGTGGTTGCGTAACGACGAGCCGTTCGCTCTCGAGCTTGCTGAGCGCCTCGCGGATGGGGGTGCGGCCCATCTGCATTTCCTTGGATAGCTGGGACTCGTTGATGGCCTCATTGGGGCGGATGTCCAGCGTGATGATCCGGTCCGCGATCACCCTGTAGGCGAGGTCGGCCAAAGATTCGATGAGCTGCTCACCCCGTTCCGATTTAGGCTCAGGAACTCAATGTACCGGCTGGCGCCGGGTTGGCGTGCGCGGGGGATAATGTGAACGCTTACGTACCTCCGGTAAATGTGAAAAGATTCAAGGAAATAGCGAATGGGCCGGTGCCCTCGCCGCCCCGAATCGGCCAAAGGAGGGTCCGTCCATGGAGAGTACGGCGCTCTCGACCCGTGCCCTTGACCTGCTGCTCTTGTTGCGCGGCAGCGAGCCCGAAGGCCTTGGCCGGGCTGACCAGGTGTCCTACCAGATTGAAACCGCCATCCTGATGGGAATCCTGACGGAGGGTGACCGGCTTCCCACGGAATCGGTGCTCGCGGCGGAGCTTGGCATTTCACCGATCACCTTGCGCCAGTCGCTGGCGGCGTTGCGGACCAAGGGCCTGATCGAAACGAGCCGTGGACGCAGTGGGGGCAGCGTCATCCGGGGCCAGATCGAGCTGACGGACACCCAGCTCCAGCGGAAACTCAAGGAGGCCAGCACAGAATCGCTTCGCGACCTGGGTGATCTCGGCGCTGCGGTTTCCTCCATGTCTGCCAGGCTGGCGGCCAGCCGCGCCGACGCCCAGAATGTGGCCCACCTTGACGAACTGGTGAAGCGCCATCGGGATGCCACGGATACGAGGACCCAGCGCCGCCTGGACAGTCGTTTCCATGTGGCCATCAGTGTGGCGGCGCAATCGAGCCGGCTGACGTCGGCTTCCCTCCAACTGGAGGCCGAACTGATGACGCTCTGGTGGGGTCACCCGGAGGAAGCCGGGCATCTGGAAGCGCTTGTTGAACAGCATCTGGCCATCCTGGACGCGATACGTGACCGTGACGCTGACCGCGCGGGGGCCGCTGCCGAGCGCCATTCCCGGACCGAGACCGAGTACCTGATAGCCCAGCACCTGAGATTGACGATGGAGTCCGACGGAAGTGCATGACGTGACGGTTGTACATGAAACCCTCCAGCGAACCGCGCAGGCAATCTCAACAAGTGTCGGAAGAGTCTTCGAGGGCCTTGAAGAAATCGCAGCGTCGGTTTCCGCGGTTGCTGCATCGGCGCCGGGTACTCCCCGCCGCAGTGCTTATTCCTACTTGAAGGCAGACTTTGCGGCTTTCATCGGGAGCCACTCTGCACTCATTGGCGGCGCCGGGATTGCGTACGCACCCGGCAGCCTCCCCGAGGCGCATCTCTGGTTGGAATGGTGGCGGGCCGGGCAGGGAGCGGGAGAACCCCGGTTCGTGACGCACGACCTCAACTCTGAGTCGCTGAATTATTACGACTACACCAGCAGGGAGTGGTTCACGGCTCCGTCGGAGAGTGGCCACTCCGTGGCGGTGGGACCGTACGTGGATATCGGTGGTATCAACGTCAACCTCATCACGCTCTCCGCGCCCGCGTCGACGCCGCAGGGGACGCACGTCCTGGGATGCGACCTGGCCCTCGCAAAACTCGAAGGCGTTTTCCTTCGCGCCCTGAAGCTCCGGGATCCTTCCGTCATCCTTCTGGGCCCGAATGGTCGGGTCATCGCCTCCAACGATGCTGGAATCGCCTCCGGCACACTGTTTCTGGAAGAGGACATGGAACGCGTGGATCTCTCCCTGGACATCGCTTCAGGTACGCCGGCCAGGATGCCATGGAAGTTGATCTCGCTGAAGCAGTAGACCCCTCCGCGAAAAATGCCCGCCGGTGCCCCGCGCACCTGGCGGGTATTTTTTTACCCAAAAGACCTATTGCATTAATCATACAATGATGTATCTTTTATATGTGACCAGGCGCACAAGGCTCTGGGATGCACCTCATAGAAGCCTCTCCAGGAACTGGCGGAACCGATCTCCAGCTGCCGAGGAAGACAGCACAAGGGTCCGCGTACCGTGATCCCCTAACAAGGAAGTTCAAGCTCATGAAAGACGTAGTTATTGTCGGCGGCGGTCTCGCTGGTCTCTCGGCAGCGTGGCGGTTGCGGCACTGGGACACCCTGGTGCTCGAGTCGGAACACCGCGTTGGTGGCCGCATCCGCTCTGAACGCCGCGGCAACTACTGGTTGAACTGGGGCGGCCACGTCTTCGCCGGTGCCGGTTCCTCCACTGACTCCCTGCTCAACGATGTTGGCGTCACCGCGGTGCAGATTCCCGGTTCGCTCCAGGCGCTGTCCATGAACGGGAAGTTCATCAAGAAGGGGCACATCGCCACTTACCCGTTCCGTATTCCGATGTCCCTGTCGTCCCGCTTTGACACGCTGAAGGCCGGCATGAAGGTTGTCAGCGGCGTGGCCAAGTACACGGGCGTGGTCCGCAAGCGTGCCGGCGAATCCGGTGCCATGCGCCAGCAGCGCATCTACGACTTCGAGAACTCCGCCTCGTTCCAGGACTTCATTGGCAACTTGTCCGAGGATGCCGCTGCATTGTTCAAGACCACCGTGACCCGCTCCGCCGGGGACATGGACCAGATTTCCGCAGGTGCGGGCATCGGCTACTTCAGCCTGGTCCTGGGAATCGGACAGGGACTGAGCCAGGGCATCGTGGGCGGCCCGTCCACCCTGACCGAATCCATCGCCGCTGCATTGGGTGACCGGGTCCAGCTGGGTGCCACCGTCAACGAGGTAGTCCACAAGCAGGATTCCGTAGTGGTCCGGTACACCCAGGGCGGAGTGGACCGTGAAGTGGAAGCCCGCACAGTGGTTCTCGCAACCACGGCGGACGTATCCAACAAGATCGGCGTGGACCTGCCCGAGGAACTCCGTGGCGCACTGAGCCAGATCAAGTACGGCCCGCACGTCAGCACGGCCTTCCTGACCAACGAGACCTCAGCACGTCCCTGGGATGACATCTACGCCATCGCGGCCCCCAAGCGTTCCTTCGCCATCGCCCTGAACCAGGCCAGCATTGTCCGTGGCACGGAGACCGTCCGCAAGCCCGGCGGCAGCTTCATGACGTTCTCCCCTGCGGCGCTCGGCAAGGCCCTCCTGGACAAGAGCGACGACGAGGTCATCAAAACCCACCTCGCCGACCTCGACCAGGTGTTGGGCGGCGGCTTCGCCGACAGCGTGGTCGAAGCCCAGACCGACCGCTGGCGGGTGGCATCCCCTTACTGCTTCCCGGGCCGCGCCAAGCTCCAGTCAACCCTGATGCGCGGCACCAACCGCGTCTTCCTGGCCGGCGACTACCTGGGCACGCTCTACACCGAAAGCTCCATCACCACCGGCTTCTCTGCCGCGCAGGAAGCAGCCAGCGTGCTCGCAACCCACCGCCAGGCACCCCCGGCAACAGGCCTCTCGGTCGTCGCCTGAAACCCCTGAATACCTACAACACACGTACTGAAACGAGGAATCCATGTCCAAGGAACTTCGCGGCGTTCTGACCGCTCTCTCCACCCCCTTCAACCAGGACGAGACGATCGACGTCGAAACCCTGCGCAAGATTGTGGACCGCTCCATCGATGCCGGCGTCGACGGCGTTGTCGCGGCCGGCTCCACCGGTGAAGTCGGCGCCCTGTCCTCTGAGGAGCGCCTGCTCCTGATCAAGACGGTCATCGAACAGGCGAATGGCCGCGTCCCCGTGATCGCCAACACCGGTGCCACATCCACGGCCGAGGCCATCCGTCTCTCGAAGGCAGCCGAACAGCTCGGCGCCGATGTCCTCATGCTCATCACGCCGTACTACGAGCCGCTGACCCTCGAAGAGACCGTCACCTACATCAAGGATGTTGCCCGCTCGGTCAGCATCCCGGTGATGCTCTACAACATCCCGCCGGTCACGGGTATCAACCTGGACCCGGCAACCGTGCGCTCCCTCGCCGAGGAAGTGGAGAACATCCGCTACATCAAGGACTCCAGCGCCAACTGGGAGCAGGCACTCCAGCTCATCCACCACCACAGCGACGTGATCGGAACGTTCATTGGCTGGGACGCGTACCTCTACAGCGCCCTCGTCGAAGGCGCGGCAGGCGTCATGGCCGGCACGGCCAACGTGGTTCCTGACGAGATTGTTGCCGTCACCCGCCGGATCAACGAAGGCGACCTTGCAGGTGCCCTCGAGCTGTGGAAGGCCGTCTACCCGGTCATCGACGCGCTGCTGTCTTCGCCGTTCATTCCCGCGGTCAAGGCCGGACTCACCCTGCAGGGCCTCCCCGCGGGATCGCCGAAGCGCCCCACGGCAGACCTCGACGCCGACCAGCTCGCCAAGGTGCAGCAGGCGCTGGCGAAGTTGGCCTCGATCAAGCAGAACATCGGATAACGCATGGGTGACTTCGACTTCGCGGAGTTCTTGTCCGGCGTTTCCGACGTGATCTGGGCGCCCATGGCCTACGTTGTCCTGGGCCTCGGCATCGCCTATTCCGTAGCCACCAAGGGCATCCAGTTCCGGAGGATCCCGGACATGCTGCGCCAGCTTAAGGAAACTGAACACGGCGATGGCGGCCTGTCCTCCTTCCAGGCCTTGGTCCTCGCTTTGGCCAGCCGCGTTGGCGTGGGCAGCATCGCCGGTGTCGCCACTGCCGTCAGCGCCGGCGGCCCCGGCGCCCTGATCTGGATGGCTGTCACCGGCTTGGTTGGTTGCACCGTCGGATACGCGGAAGCCGCACTGTCCCAGGCCTTCAAGCGCCAGGTCCTCGACGAGGACCGCAGGAAGGCCAACGAGGACATCGGCGGCATGCCGTACTACATCAAGTACGGCCTGAAGCTCCCGAAAGTCGGTGCAATCGTCGCAGTCCTCGGTGTGATCGGGTACGGATTCGTCTTCCCCGGCCTGCAGGTGAACACGATTGCCGCCAGCGCAGAGAAGGCCTTCAGCTTGCCCACCTGGGCTCCGGCGATCCTGGTGACCGTGTTGATCGGCCTGGTCATCATCGGCGGCACTACCCGCGTCGTCAAGGTCACCCAAGGACTGGTCCCTGTCCTGGCCATCGGCTACCTGCTCCTGGCTTTGGCGGTCATCGCCATCAACGTGGACAAGGTCCCGGATGCAGTTGTCCTGATCTTCCAGTCGGCCGTCGGCATCCACCCCGTCATGGGCGGCATCGCCGGTGCAGCAGTGGCCTGGGGTGTCCGCCGTGCAGTCTTCGCGTCCTCGAACGGCCTCGGTGAGGCCACGTTCGCGGCTGCTGCGGCACGTACCTCACACCC
This sequence comes from Paenarthrobacter sp. NPDC089988, assembly GCF_044748465.1. NCBI lineage: Bacteria > Bacillati > Actinomycetota > Actinomycetes > Micrococcales > Micrococcaceae > Paenarthrobacter > Paenarthrobacter sp. NPDC089988. The sequence goes on along the minus strand of NZ_JBIVGD010000004.1, from coordinate 94,857 downwards.
CGGCAAGCAGGGCCTGGTCCAGACCTTCAGCATCTATATCGATGTCCTGCTGATCTGCATGGCCACCGGCTTGATGATGGTGGTTTCGGGCAAGTACAACGTCTCCGACGGCGCCGGTGGCTTCCTGGCGAACAACCTCCCGGGTGTTCCTCCCGGAGCCAACTGGGTCCAGGAAGCGATCGATACGATGCTCCCGGGCTGGGGCGCGGACTTCGTCGCCGTCGCGGTTTTGCTCTTCGGGTTCACGTGCCTCCTGGCCTATTTCTACGTGGCCAATTCCAACCTCCTGTACCTGCTGGACGGCCGGACCGGGACTGGTTGGAAGAACATCCTGAAGATCGGAACCATGGGCATCGTGTTCATCGGATCAATCGTCAACGCAAAACTCATCTGGGCCGCGGGCGACATCGGTTTGGGCCTCATCGCCTGGGTGAACCTCATTTGCCTGGTGTTCCTGTTCCCGCTGGTCCGCAAGATCTACCGGGACTACGAACGCCAACGGAAGCTCGGCCTGGATCCCACCTTCGATCCGAAGGCCTTGGGCATCGAAGGAGCCGACTTCTGGGAACACGAAAAAGAAAAGTCCGCCGCTGCCGTCAAGTAGCCCCAACGCAAAGGAATTGAGCACACCATGACAACCACAGAAACATCCTTGTTCACTGTCCGGCGCGGGGGCGCCTTCCCGGCCCCGTCGCTTCCGCCCTTCGGCCAGTTCATTGGCGGCAGCTTCGTGCCCTCCACCTCCGAGGAAACGGTCGACGTCGTCAACCCGGCTACCGAGGAAGTCATCACCCAGGTGCCGGCCGGCTCCCTTGAAGATGTGGACGCCGCCGTCGCGGCTGCCGTCGCAGCGAAGGCGGAGTGGGCAGCGAAGACGCCAAAAGACCGCTCCACGATCCTGCTTCGGATCGCGGACATCGTCGAGGAAAACCGCGAGCTGCTGGAAAACCTGGAGGCCGCCAACACAGGCAAGCCTGCTACCGTGGCCGAAGATGACATTTCCAGCGCGATCGACACCTTCCGTTTCTCCGCAGGCGCTGCCCGGGCCTTCACCGCGCTGGGTGCCGGCGACTACGCGGAAAACCATACCTCCGTGGTGTTCCGCGAGCCGGTAGGTGTGGTCGGTGTGATCACACCGTGGAACTACCCGCTGCTGATGGCCGTTTGGAAGATCGCACCGATCCTGGCTGCCGGCAACACCCTGGTGCTCAAGCCGTCCGAGCAGACACCGCTGACTACCTTGAAGCTCGCTGAGCTGATCGCAGGCGAGGTTCCCGCCGGCGTCGTCAATATTGTCACCGGACCCGGCCGGGTGGTGGGCAACCGCCTGTCCGAGCACCCCGACGTCGACCTCGTGGCAATCACCGGCAGCGTCGGCAGCGGCCAGAAGGTGGCCGCCAACGCCGCTTCGACGGTCAAACGCGTCCACCTTGAGCTCGGCGGCAAGGCGCCCGTGGTGGTGTTTGACGACGCCGACCTGCAGGCAGCTGCCGAGGGTGTCCGTTCTGCCGGTTTCTGGAACGGTGGCCAGGAATGCGGCTCTGCGTGCCGCGTGCTGGTGCACGAGTCCGTTGCGGAGAAGTTCACCGAGCTCTTGGTGAAGGAAATCAGCGCGATCACCGTAGGTGCGCCCGGGGCCGACTCCGAAATTGGTTCCATGATCTCCAAGTCGCACTACGAGCGGGTCCTGGCCGCGCTGGATGACATCCGCAAGGACGGCCACACCATCGCTGTGGGCGGCAACGCGTTGGAAGGGCCGGGCTACTTCATCGAGCCCACTGTGGTGACCGGTGTCCCCGCCGGTTCCCCGATCACGTACAGCGAAATCTTCGGACCGGTGGTTTCCGTGGAGACCTTCAGCACTGACGAGGAAGCCGTCACCCGCGCCAACGAGACCGTCTACGGCCTGGCGGCGTCGGTGTGGACCAACAATGCACAGCGCACGCTGACCGTGCCGCGCCAGCTCGACTTCGGCACCGTCTGGGTGAACTCGCATCTGGTCATCGCCAACGAGGTTCCGTGGGGCGGCTTCAAGGGCTCCGGCTACGGCCGCGACCTGTCCATCTACGCCCTGGAGGACTTCTCCCGTACCAAGCATGTGATGTACAACCGCGGCTAGACAGCCTGCACAGGGCATCACAGAGCGCGCACCCGGACATACCCGGGTGCGCGCTTTTTTGTGATACTGGGTCCGTGGAGCGTTCGAACGTCGATGTAGATGATTTCCTGGCCTTGCCTTCCTCTCCTCCCGCGTTGAGCCAACTCGATGCCCTGATCCGCGAAGAACTCGCCGGGCTTGAGCGCGTCCTCTGGGAAGGTCCGATGTGGGGTGGCACTGAGCAACGGATCATCGGCTACGGAGCGATCAGCCAGCCCCGGCCCAAGGGTGAGGCTGTTGACTGGTTCCTGGTGGGTCTGGCTGCCCAGAGCCGGCATCTCAGCATTTACGTCAATGCTGCGGGTGAGGGCGGCTACCTGGTGCAAAGCTGGGCCAGCGAGTTGGGCGACGTGAAGGTGGGGGCTGCGGCGATCACTTTCAAGGATCCGTCGCGGCTCCACGAAGAAGCCCTCAGGCGACTTTTGCGTCGGGCACGGGAACTGGCCCCGGACGCCCGCTGACGACGGCTGGGTCTTCGCCCTGGGGTGGGGCGGAAACGCAAAGGAACGACGCCGGGTGGTAGCCCGGCGTCGTTCCTTTTGTTCTGTTTGGGGTGCTGCTGTTAGAGCAGGCTGGGCTCGCCCGGCTCGCCGACGGAGGGGTCGATGCCGTACTTCTCGAGGATCGACTTGATGGTGCCGTTTTCACGGAGCTTCTGGATGTCCTCGTCCAAGGCTTTGCCGAGGGTGTCGTTGTCCAATGCGGACGGCAGCATGACCTGGCCTACACTGGCGAACTGCGGGACGTTCGCGTTCGGCTTGACGTCCACCACGGTGGCGCCTTCGATCGGGGCGTCCTTGAAGCGGTACTTGGCGGAGGCGGCGGAGGCCACCAGGGCGTCGATGCGGCCTGCCTTGAGGTCGCCGTAGATCGATTCGTCGTCCTGGTAGATCTTAAAGTTGTCGCCAAGCCACTTCTGCATGGAGTCGTTCCAGAGGTTGCCCGCCACGGAGCCGATCTTCTTGCCCTGCAGGTCGTCGCTGGTGAGTCCGGTCTTGGACACGATGGCCTGCGGGTCGCTCCAGAGCGGCGTGCTCAGGTAGACGATCTTGGTACGTTCCTTGGTGCGGAGCCAGTTGCCGGATCCGATGTCCACGCGCTTGGACTGTACGGACGGAATGACAGCGCCCGCGCCGCCGGAGGTGCTGACGGTGACCTTGAGGCATTCCATCTTGGCGATTTCGGCAATGAGGTCCCCTTCCATGCCCGTGACGGAGTCGCCGTTCAGGATGGTGGCCGGGGCGTAGTCGTAGCTGGCTACGGTGAGTTCGCCCTGCGTGAGGGTCTTGAGGTCCTTGTGGGCGGGGGTGCAGTCGCCGGAGCCGGCTGAGGTGTCGCCGCCGCCTCCGCAGGCTGCGAGGGAGAGGGCGACCAGGCCGGCGGCGGTGCCGGCCGAAAGTACGCGCACGAGGGAACGGGTTGTTCGGGACATGGTGACTCTTTCTTTTACTTGGGGTGTGTCCCCGGGTGGGCTGATGCGAAACGGTGGGGCTTGGTTGTGGTGCGGGTGTTAGTTGCGTTGGAGGTGGCGGCCGAGGCGGTTTTCGAGGAGTTTGACGGCTGCGAGGAAGATGAGGGTGAGGGTGCCGTAGATGATGGCGGTGAGGGTGTAGACGGAGAGGTATTCGAAGGTGATGGAGCCGATTTCGAAGGCTTTGGACATGAGTTCGGGGACGGCGATGACGAACGCGAGGGCGGAGCCTTGGAAGACGAGGACGGCCAGGCCGGCTAGGGGTGGGGTGGAGATGCGGAGGGCTTGGGGGAGGATGATGAGCCGGAAGCCGGTCCAGCCGCGGAGCCCGGTGGTGAGGGCTGCTTCTTTTTGGCCGAGGGGTACTGAGGCGATGCCGGCGCGGAAGTATTCGGAGGCGTAGGCGCCGGTGTTCCAGGTCAGGGCGATGATGGCGGTGGTCAGGGAGGTCAGGGTGATGCCGGCGTCGGGGAGGCTGAAGTAGAGCAGGTAGAGCAGTACCAGGGCGGGGAGGCCGCGGCCGACTTCGACGAAGAGGAAGCTGATCCATTGCAGGGGTTTGAGTTTGGCTTCGGCCATGACGGCCAGGAGCAGCCCGAAGGGGAAGCCGAAGAGGAGGGAGAGTCCGGTGAGTTGGAGGCTGACGCCCAGGCCTGGGGTGAGGTTGGGCATCCAGCCGAGCCATTGGTTGATCAGGTCCATCACGCTACTCCGATCTTTCTGCGCAGTTTCAGGTCCACGCGGCGGGCGATGAGCGCGACGATGAGGCTGATGATGATGTACAGGGCGCCGGCGACGACGAAGGAGAGCAGTCCTTCGTGGGTTTGCTTGGCTGATTGTTGGGCGTAGTAGGTGATTTCGCGGACGCCGATGGTGGAGGCCAGGGCGGAGTCTTTCAGCAGTCCGATGCCGTAGGTGGCGATCGCGGGCAGTGCGACGCGGAACGCTTGGGGGGTGATGACGTGCGCGACGGTGGTGATGGAGGACATGCCGAGGGCGTGGGCTGCTTCGCGTTGCCCGTCCGGGATACTCAACAAACCGGAGCGGTAGATTTCGGCCATGAACGCGGAGGCGATGATGGAGAACCCGATGATGGCTGCCTGGATGGTGGTCAGGCGGAGCGCGTATTGGGGGAGGCCGAAGTAGATCAGGAACAGCCAGGTGATCGGGGGGATGACCCGGACGATGTTGATGTACAGGGACGCGGCGGTGCGGATGATTCCGATGGGGGAGCGGGCCGCGCCGACCAGGACGAGTCCGATGATCCCGCCGAACAGGAGTGAGGCTCCGGTGACGTAGAGGGTTTGGCCGACGCCTTGGGCGATGGAGGCCAGAAGTTGGGTGATCATGGCTTACCGGTCCAGGACGGCTTTGAGGAACTGGCGGGTGCGTTCGTTCTCCGGGGCGGACATGACTTGTTCGCTGGGCCCGATTTCCAGGACCCCGCCGTTGCCCATGACCATGATCCGGTCCGAGACGTCCCGGGCGAAGTGCATTTCGTGGGTGACTACCAGCATGGTCATGCCTTCATCGGCGAGGTCCCGCATGACGGCGAGGACTTCGAGGCCGATTTCCGGGTCCAGGGCCGAGGTCGGTTCATCGAACAACATCACCTTGGGGGACAGGGCCAGGGCGCGGGCGATCGCGATGCGCTGCTGCTGCCCACCCGAAAGCCTCGCCGGGTACGCGGCGGCTTTGTCCGGCAAACCCACACGCTTGAGGAGTTTGTTGGCGACTTCTTCGGCCTGGTCCTTCGAGGAGCCCAGGACCTTGCGCTGGGGGAGGGTGATGTTTTCCATCACGGTCAGGTGCGGGAACAGATTGAAGCTTTGGAACACCATGCCCGTGACCCGCCGCAAGTGATCCAGGCTGGCCTTGTCCGGCAGCCGTGACCCACCAGCGACGACCGTCGCGCCGCCGATGGAGATGGTTCCCTCCGAGGGTGTCTCCAGGTAGTTCAAGCACCGCAGGAACGTGGACTTGCCCGCCCCGGAAGGCCCGATGATCGAAACCACCTCACCCTCAGCCATGGACAGGTTCACGTCCTTCAAGACCTGGATGACCCCGTACTTCTTACCCAGCCCGGCCACCTCGACCTCGCCAGTGAGCGCCGTAGGGGGAGCTTTCGTGCCAAAACTTAAGCCCATTTCTGGTTCCTTCGATTAGATGACTCGTATGAGCTTCCGAGCGTCCCGCTGATGTGGACGTCTTCTGCAGAGGCCAAATGTTGGCCTGTACCGATCCGGCCCGCTGGTGCTTGGTGGCGGAGGGTCGGTGTGAAGTGGACCTCAAATGCCTGTGGTCCTGATCACATCTAAAGAATACATTATTGAATGATTAATGCAATAGGTTCTGGACGTCATTTTCGAAGTCAGGAAACCTGTGCCGAAACAGCGTTCAGAATGTGCTGGCTGACCCTCTGGGCCTCGGCGTACGCTCCATGCGTTCCGGCCGTTTCGGAGGAGTAGTCGCCAGCGAAATGCAGGGTGTCGGCTATCGGAGCCTGCAGCGCCGGAAGGGCGGCGGCACGCGTAGGGGTCAGCAGGGAGAAGCAGTGCTCCCACGACTGGATCTCGGCGCCGACGATGTGTCCACGTAACTGTGGTGCAACAGCGAGGAACTCCTCGAGCCACTCTTCGAGCACGCCGGAGGAAGGGTTGTTGGCTTCCTTGATATACCCGGCCGTATTGCCGTAGCAGACGAATTGGGCCGTGCCGTCCTTGCGGCCGGGCCGCGGGTTGATGACCACGTCGAAGGCCCGTCCGGCGGCGGCAATGAAGGCCCAGTCGTCAATGTGGGCAAGCTCCGGCGAGCTGATGTCCACCACCACTCCGAGTTCGGTGGAGCCGGGTGTCTGAACCGCATTCAGTGCTTCAAGCTTCCAATCGGGCAAGTGGACCATTCCGGCAATCCTTGGGGCAGGGACGGACATGATCACGTGCTTCGCAAGGACATGCAGGCGCGAATCGATACCAGATGCTGCGTCTCCGGGGCCAGCGGTTGCAGTATTCACGCTCCAGGTCCCGTCGGCATTCTCCGTGACGGACTCCACCCGGTGGTTGAGGAGCACTTCCGTGTGCTGCAATGACCTTGCCAATGCCGAGGGAATCGCCTCCATGCCGCCCAGGGACACCACGCGGTTCTTCTTTTCCTGCACCAGATAGCTCGCGAAGTACCGGAGTGCGTAGGTGGCGCTGAGTTCCGACGGCGGAGCAACAGACCCGCCCCTGATGGCTGCCGTCAGCAGTTCCTGGACATCCTTGGGCAATCCGTCGATTCGTGATTGGGCTGATTCGTCCCCGAAGCCCGACGTCGCCGGCCGGAGTTGGCCATCCACGGTATTGGCGAAGTATTCCGAGCTCGCCCGCTGTATGAATGTCCGCAATGCCTCCCGGGATTCTTCTGAGAGGGGAAGCCGGTTGACCAAGTCATCGTTGTCATTGGCGACGACGGTCTCTCCGTTGACATGCAGGCCAAAGGTGGTGGGTTCAAACGGCGTCAGCGGGACGCCGAGTTCCAGGGCCAGTTCATGGGAAGCGGTTCCCGCGTAGACGAACATGGCGCCCATGTTCACCGGTTCCCCAGCGATGTCCACGGTCTTCGCGCGCCCACCGAGCCGCCCGGTTTCCTCCAGGAGCACCACTCGCTGGCCAGCGCGCTCGAGGTTGTAGGCGGCGGCAAGTCCGGCCGGACCTCCACCGATGACGGCGACATCGTACATAGTGCTCTCCTTGAAGTGCGCTTGGGGGTTTGGGGAATCCGTGGTGCCGGATCCCAGGTCTCCATGATTGGTGGCGCACTAGGCGAAAGAAATAGCTATGCCGGCAACAGCTCCGGAAATGAGTCTTTGAGTCACACTGTGCGCTTGCCTAGACTTGCCGCATGGTGGGTGATGGCGATCGGCGTGAGCTCAAACGTGCGGTCCTGACTGCGCCCCTCTGGATGCAGTCAACCAAGAGTTCCAGCCGACAGGTGGCCGAAGCAGTGGGCGTGAGCCAATCGTTCGTTGCCCGGACGTGGCGGGAGGTCTCGGGGCCTGACTCCTTGGTTGGGTCCATCAGTACCCTGCTGGGCGAACGACACATGGTCCTGGTTGGTTTCGCCGTGGGACCCACAGGATCATGCCTGGTCCTGAGCCCCGTCCGGGCAGCCCGCGTGCGGTATCCCGCAGGGCTTTCCGCGAACAGCAGGAGACGGGCACGCGCGATGCTGGCCGCCGATCTTCTCCGAAGCTCCGTGGAGGAAAAGGGTGCCACCGGACAGGACGGGAAGTTGTGGGCACTGCTGTCCTCCAATGGCCTCAGTCTTGACGATGCGATCATCCTGGCCAGTGGTGACTTTGCAGCTCCAGCCGGGCACGAACCGACCGTGCGGATCAACGATGCCTGGCAGTGGCAAAAGCTGGTTACGGCCTTGGACATGCTCCCGGAAGTGCCCACCGGAGAGCACCTGGCCGACCTTGAGTGGCGTATCCGGCGCTGGTATCACGGCGGGCGGATACCCTTCGCGTGGACCATCGACCGGAAGCACACTGCCACCGCGGAAGCCCGTCACGTGGACATTGCGGAGCCGTGGACCGTCCTGGCCGAGGACATTCTGGGTGCCATCCGCCAGGGGCTGGTGGATGGCACGTTCTCCGGGGAGAGCGAAATATCCATCGGTAGCCTGAGCCGCCTGCTGGGGGCGCCGGTGAGGGATGTCCGTTCCGCTATCCGGGCCCTCACCGAAGACGGCCTGGTCACTGCAGCCAGGTCCGACTCCGTGGTGGTCCGGGTACCCACCCTGGATGACATCACGGAAACGTACATGGCCCGCCGTGCCTTGGGGGCAATCGTGGTCAGGGCTGCCAGCCGGTGGAGTCCGGAAGCCCGCTCCCGCGTCAGGAAACACCTCGAAGAACTGGAAGACAGCGTCCGCCGCAATGACGTAGCGAGGGCCCACCACTTGGACATGGACTTCCAGATCGCCTTGTTCGAGTCCTCCGGCCTCAGCCGGATTCCAGCCATCATGGAGACGCTCACCAAACAGGCCTTCATGCACTTCGCTGTCCTCGGTGCGAGGTACACGTTCTCGCCCAGGAAGATCCTGGAGCAGAATACGGCAATCTTCGAGGCGATCGATGCGGCCGACCTCCGTGCAGCCACCATCAGTTGGCAGACCAAGATGGAAGACGGCCTCAGCTACCTCGCCCAGCACATCAAGGCCATGAGTCACCACTGAAACCGCGTTGCGGGGCCTGCTCTGCGCCCTAAGAATCACTTGAAGCACGCAAAGCAGGCCCCGCAACGCAACTTAGAAGGCAGAAAAACCGATGGCCTGGAGCTGTTCGCGGCCGTCCGGAGTGATGTCCGACGGCCGCCAGCTGGGCACCCATTCCCACTGCACCTCGAAAGTAGTGCCGCGGGAGGCCAACGCAGCCCCGATGTTGCGCTCCATCACGTGTGACAGGGGGCAAGCCGCCGAGGTGAGCGTCATGGTGATGGTCGCGTGGCCTGGGTTCTCCACACGGATACGGCGGATGAAGCCAAGGTCCACCACGTTCACGCCGAGGTCCGGGTCGATCACCTCGTACAAGGCTTCCAGCACCGCGGTCTCTTCCGGAGTCTCCACCACGGGTTCGCGCTCCACCTTGACCGGTTCGGGCCGGACAGCCGAGCGGGTGACCGGGAACGGCAGTGCCGTCACGGAAGCCAAACCGGCAGGTCGCAGCACAATGGTTACTTCGCTGGTGGGGCTGGAGATCCAGTCAGCCACGCCATGTGCCTTGCGCCGGATACGGACAATGTCCTCTGCCGCCACGGCGGTTCCTGCATAAAGCACCAGCGTTTGCGGTGCCAGCCCCGCCTGCTGGGCATGGGCCAGGGCCTTATCCAGGACGCGGGCCAGTTGCTCGCTGGTGGTTCCAGGCCCGAAGCGGAGTTTGGCCCGGGCTTCTTCCGCAGGCTTTCCCATCACCCGGGCAAGTGCCGCGGAAGCTTCCGGTTCTGCGATCCGGAGCTGGGGCTCCCGGACCATGATGTCTGTAGTTTCTGCCAACAGGGTCATGCTCGCACCTCCCTTTGCGGCTGCCGGGTTCTCTGCGGCAGCAGGCTTTTCAATGGAAACTCCTCGTCGGCGAGTTGTTCCCCGGTGACCTGGTGGGGCACGGCCATGAGCTTGCGTGCCTGCAGCAGGTCTTGTGGCCGGTTCAAGGCAACCATTGCCCTGATCTGTCCTTCCACAACGGAAAAAATCGAGAAGGAGCGGCCGGCAACCGAACCACGGACCACCCGCGTACCTCCGTCGGCATAGCCCAACGACTGCAGGTTGTGGTCATACTGGTGCGACCAGAAGTAGTGCTCCTCGGTGAACGGTTCCGATTCCCCCAGGAGGTTCCGGGCCAGGTTGGCGCCGTGCCTCATGGCAGTGTCGTGGTGTTCTACCCGGATCCGCCGCTCGTACCGGGGATGGTAGCGGGCGGCAACGTCGCCGATCGCGTACACGTTTGGTGCGCTGGTGCGGCCATGCTCATCGGTGAGGATGCCGTCGTCGACCTTTATCCCGGCCTCGGCCGCAATCTCCGCATTCGGCACGGAACCGACGCCCACCAGCAGTTCATCGCATTCGATGACGGCCCCGCTGCTGGTGTGGAGCTCCAGGCCGAAGATGGTTTCCGTCATGGAAGTGACTGTCTCCTCCATGCGCATCTCCACGCCTTGCTCCCGGTGGATGTCCAGCATGGCCTGACCGATTTCCGGTCCAAGGGACCGGAGTGGAAGCGGGCCTGGGCTGAACACCGTGACGCGGGCACCGCGGCCGGTGGCAACAGCCGCCAGCTCGCAGCCCACGAATCCGGCACCCAGGACGGCCAGGTGGCGGCCTGGTTTGATCTGGGCGCCAAGGCGCTCGGCGTCGGCGATGGTCCGCAGAACGTGGACCCGCTGCCCACCGAACCCGGGCAGCGTCTTCGCGCGTGCGCCGGTGCCGAGCACCAACGAGTCGTAGTCGAGCGAGCCGCCGTCGGAGAGGAACACCCGCCGTTCGGCCACGTCCAGGCCCACGGCCCGGGTTCCCAGCAGCAGGTCCACATCGTTGTCCGGGTACCAGCCTTCGTGGTTCACCTGGAAATCCGTGCAGTCGAACGTGCCGGCCAAATACTCCTTGGACAGCGGCGGACGCTCGTACGGGAGGTGTTCCTCGTCGGCCACCAGGACGATGTCGCCGTCGAACCCGGCGCCGCGGAGGCCGGCGGCGGTGGCGGTGGTAGCCACCCCGCCGCCGACCAGGACCACCCTGTTCATGGGATGCTCACCGAAATGGTGCCGTCCTCATCGTTCACCTGGCACGGGTACTGGGTCAGGTGATGCGTGGACGGGTTGATGCCCTTGGCGGTGCAGACATCGAACTCCCACAGGTGCTGGGCGCAGGTGAGTTTCCTGCCGTCGAGGTCGCCGTCGTCCAACGGCCACTCCTGGTGGGGGCAACGGTTCTTGAACGCCAGCACCTCGCCGTCGTTGTTGACCAGGAGGACTGATTTGCCTTCAACCTCGACGGCGGTCATCTCGCCTTCCCAGAGGTCGTCGATGTTGGAGACTTCGTGCCACGTCTGTGGGATTGTTTCGCTCATTTCGATCAGCTCACTTTCTCTGCCATTTCGAAGATGTCCTGGTGGTACTGCGCGCGGGAGGTCCGGGCGCCTGCAACGGCTTCCGCCGCCGAAATGCCGAGCAGCGGGGCAAGCCCCTCAACTGCGGCGTCCGCCAGCTCCGACCAACGGTTGCTCCACTTGTGCAGCGGAGCCTCGTTGGATGGGCGCTGTGCCAGCGCATACTTGGCCAGCGCCCCGCTCCAGCGGTTGCGCCGGTTGCTGTCCTCCGCAAGATGGTTGGACAGCAACCAGGATTGTTCGTCGCCGTTGGCCCGGCTGACCTCGCCGAACTGGCGGATCAGGAGATCGTCCAGGGTCGGTCCGAGGACGAGGTTCAGCGAGGTGAAAGCCTCACCCCAGTCGTAGGCGATCAAGGCCCGTTCGATCGCTTCGCGCGCCGGCTGCCAGGCAGGGTGCTGCTCCCAGATTTCGCGCTCGCGGTCTCCGATGCCGGATTCGGGATGGGCGATCTGCAAAGCCCTGGTCCGGTAGGCGATGGTGGTGACGCGGCGCAGGAAGTCGGCATTGGCATAACCGGCTGCGGACGTCACGTAGGAGCTGGGGCCGATGAAGCCAACGTAGGCCTCGGCCTGCTGGAACCCATGGACCAGGAAGCGGGACGGGGTGAAGAGGGAGCCCAGGATCTCCAGTTGCTGGGCAGACAGGGAACTGTCCGCTCCGGCGTAACTTTCCAGGACTCCGTCGAGCTTTGTCTGTTCGCTGGCCTGCAGGTTCACATAGGAGCGGTAGGCGATCTGGTCCGGGTCGCGGAAGTCCTCCCAGTTATCGGCCTGGAACGGCGAGTTCTCACGGTAGGTGAGGAACCACAGGTTGCCCGGCGACGAGGGGTTCTGCTCGAAGACGCTGGACTTGCCGCTGCGCGTATTCCAGTTCTGTGCGTGGGTGACAATCTCGTATTCGCTCGGCAGCCTGCGGACATCGCCGAAGGCGCTGAACGTGCGGAGCTTGCGCTGCCGCGGTGCGGGGGCGTTCATCAGTTGCTTCCCTTCGTGGCGCCGGCCTTCGCGGACTCGGCTGTTTGCCAGATGATGGAGTCGCTCTCGGTGGAGACGCGGCCGGAGAAAGAGGACATGACGACTTCCAGCGAACGGATGCGGTAGTCCGGGCCAAGGTGGTCCTGCAGCGTCGGTTCGGTGAGGACCAGCTTGTCTTCGGCCTGGACCCGCACGTACGCACCACGGTCAATGACCTCGATCTCGGTGTCCGGATTGTCGTCCTCCAGGGCGGAGATGATCTTGTCCACTTCGTCACCGATCCTGAAGACCGGGCCTACGGGGTTCTTCATGATGCAGCTCCTGACGTGTCGTACTCCACCGCGACGAAATCGAGGGCGGTGATGCCGGCTTCTGCCACGGTCATGTAACCGGGCAGCTTGCGGCCTTTGTGGACCACCACCTTGGGGTAGGGGAGTGCCCGCACCCGGCGTCCTTCGGAGTGGTGGGCGACGGCGGCGGCTACCTCGTCCATGGTGTTGGCCGTGGTCACGGGGACCAGGATGGCCACGAAGTCCGTGGAGAAGATGGCGTTGAGCGGGACAAGCTCCGGTGCCCGGTCTTCGACGCCGAGTTCGATCTTCTGCTCGGTCATGGCTAGCCACCCACCCGGATGAGGCCACTGGCTTCGCGGCCCACATAGTCCTTGGTCCAGGCCGCATAGTCCGGGTCGTCGCCCATGACGTCCGGGGTCAGGCCCATGTAGCCAAGGATGCCTTCAACGGTCATCGGCTGGATCTGGCCGGCCAGGAAGCGGTCAACCAGGGTCTGGTGGTTGACGTTGTCGCGGTCCTTCCACCAGATCTGGCGGCACGCGATGCTGCAGAAGTGGATCTTCTTGCCGTTGTAGTCCAACGAGTGTTCACGGATACGCCATGAACCGTCCCGCGACTGCGTCGGGTTGCACATGGGCAGGTGGCACGTGGAGCACAACCACGGGAGGGTTTCGGGCAGCGTCGCGGCAACGTTGTTCGCGTTGACGTTATCGATGATGGTGTCCCACTTGTCGCCGTATACGGCCTCCCAGTTGGGGTACTTCTCGCGCAGCCAGTCGCGTTCGTCCTTGGAGACACCCGCGGTCGGCTTCCACCACAGGGTGGGCCGCCACCACCACAGGCCCATGTGCAGGCTGTGGTGCCAGGTGTCCAGGCCGCGCATGAACTCATCCCAGAACCACGGCTTCTTCAGGCCGTAGTCCTCGATGGTGCGGACGAACTGGTCAACGATCCATTCCTCCATGAATTCCCGGTAGGACTGCTTCCGGTGCTCCAACGGGGTGTAGTAGTCCATGGCCGGGCCGGTGAGGGCGGCAAAGGCGCGGGCGTTGGCCCAGAAGCCCTTGTCGATGACCCACTGGGCGCGCTGCGGATCGTGCTCGATCAGGATCTCCAACGTGGCAACGCCCTGCTGGGAGTGCCGGGCTTCGTCGGTCTGGATGGAGGAGATCATGCTGGCGAAGTTGATGTCGCCTGCCTGCAGGGCGTCCGCGGACAAGGCCACGAACTGCAGATTGGTGAAGCCGGTCTCGAACGTCAAAGGCAACATGAGTGCGCAGTCCACGGCGTTGGACGTGGTCATGAACCCGTCGAACAGCGTACGCAGGGCCACCGGGACCCAGTCGTTGGTGCTGTACGTCTTTTGGGTCCAGTCGAACTGCGGATCCTTGGCCACCAGTTCGTGGCCGAAGAAGGTGGTGAGCGCGTTGTGCCGCAACTCGTCCAGCTGTCCGTAGACCGCCATATTCCGCCAGGCCGCGTTGAGGCCGAAGCGGGCCATCTTGAGTTCGGCGAGCATTGCCGTGTACTCCACCTGGGCCACGCCACCGAAGTGCATCTTCGTCGATGACTTCCAGCCTTCGTCAAGGTGGTCGAACGTGGATGTGCGCTGCAGGGCGGCCTTGACCGCGTACGTTGCGGCTTCCTTTTCGCGCTGCGTGTACACGTATTCGGGGTAGCTGACCTTGTAGCCCTCTTCCCACTTGAGCCAGGCTTCCCGCGGGACCTTGCCGGTTCCGGTCAGCCAGTCCGGGTAGACGGCCTCGTCATCCACATAGGACAGGGTCCAGTCGGTGTTGCGGACGAAGTCCTGCCATTCTTCTCGTTTGAGCAGAGCCATGGTGTGTTCTCTTCCTCTCTTAGTCGACTTCGAGGTGGCCGAGTTGTCGGTTGACACCTGCGTTGTCCCAATAGGCCCGGATGCTGTCGATCAGGCCGTGATCGTTGACGTGCATGATGAACAGGTGCGGTTCGGCGAAGTACTGCCCCTGGGAGGTGATGAACCCCCACGCGGATTGCTGCGTGCCGTTGATGTCGCAGGAAACCACGACGTCCCCGTTGTCATTGCCGTCGATGTGGTAAATCTCGTTGCCCAGGTTGGGGAACGCGTTGATCAGTCCGCTCCAGATCACGCGGCCGATGGTGCGCACCTTGCCGTCGCCGCGGACCACGCGCTGCTTGGCCCAGACCTCGAACGGGATGTAGGAGAAGTCCGCGTTGTCGGTGCACAGATCGGTCATGGCGACGACGTCGCGGCGGCGGTACGCGTCAAAGAATTCAGTCACGACGGCGACTGCCGCGCCTGCCGTCATGGGGGCCGTCGTTGGGGCTGTCCCTGCGGGAGTTTCCAAGAGTGTCATTACGCATTCACCTTCTGCTGGACGATCGTGACTTGGTCCTGCCGTTTCACTGCGAGCCGGCGGTAGAGCTGGTTCTGGCACCAGTAGGCGTCGATTCCGGTGATCTGGCTGTTGTTCTCCTCGCCGGAAAGCGTGAACCGCCACGCCACGTCCAGATCCAGGTGCTTCTCCTGGTTGATCGCGCCGAGGAAATCGGCGGCCTGCGTTCCTTCGATCTTGAACTCGGCAACGATCACCCGGCCCCGTTCCAGTTCGATCACGTTCTTGACGGTGACCAGCAAATCGGGGAAGGCCGCCACGATGTCTTCCAAGAGGCTACGGACTACGCTCTTGGTTCCGTCCACCACCAGCAGCGGATAGACCGTCACCTTGGCGTCGTCGGAAACCGTGGAGAGTGCTGCTTCGACGTCCTTGAGGCGGAAGCCGTTCAGGAATGCGTCGACGGTCTGCCGGGGACTAACGGACATGGTTGACTCCTTCAGGGTTGTTGGGACGCTCATGCCAGTGCCAGGGCTTTCACCACGGCGTCGGCTGTTGCTTCGGTGGAGTTGGGGTTCTGCCCGGTGATGAGGTTCCGGTCCACCACCACGTGCGACGCCCAGGCGTAGGGCGCGTCGTCGAAGATCCCGCCCGCGTTCTGGAGGGCGTCGGCCAGGAGCCATGGCATGCCGAGCATTCCGATCTGGTTCTGCTGCTCCTCGTCGTCGGTGTAGGACGTGAAGCGGTAGCCCTCAAAAAGCCATTGGCCGTCGTGGCGTTCCGGTGCGGACAGCAGGAGTGCCGGGCCGTGGCACAGGGAGGCAATGGGTGCTTCCTTTTCGTGGAGGATGGCCAGCAGCCGGCCCGCGTCCGGATTGTCGTGGAGGTCCACCATGGGGCCGTGGCCACCCGGGGCAAAGACGGCGTCAAAGTCGCCGAGCTCTTCCTCGCTCAGCGACGACAAAGCCACCGGGTTGTTGAAGCCGGGGATGGTATCCAACCGGGCCTTGCGTTCCTTGGCCACGGCGGAGCTGGCTTCGTCCAGTTCCGTCACTGCTGCCCGCAGCGCCTCCTCCGACAGGCCGCCGGTCAGCCCCTCGGCAACCATGACGTCCTCGAGCTTCCGGTTTTCCTGCCACGCAGCCTTCGCAGCCCGGCTGACCAGCTGGTGGGCTTCCTGCTCGGACAAGCCGTTATCCACGAGCAGGGCAGCGATCCTGCGCGAGGCCACGAGTTCCAGCTCCGTGGTGTGCTGCAGGGTGATCCGGATGTCATCGGGATCGTGGTGGAAGGTCCGGTACACCGAGGCGAAGTAGTCTCTGTCCTTGTCCGGGTAATGAAAGATGGGCTCCAAGCCGTAGGGGTCCGCCACCGGCGGCCGGCCATCGGGAGTGATCACCACAACGTCGGCACCTGCCGAGACGAAACGCTCATAGGACTTGAGCGCTTCCTCGGCCCAGTAGCCGGTGGGGTGCCCGGGGCTGTCGCGGAGGTCGATCTCCTGTGCGCTGGAGACAACGAAGGCGATACGGGTCATGAGTAACTCCTGGTTATTAGGGATGTAGATTCCTGCTGCGATGTTGCGGATTCCTGTGTTCCTCGGGAGGCTTCACGCAACTGCCCTGGGCCGCTCGGCCGGGGACCCGCCGTCGTCCGCTTCCAGGCAGTCGGGCCAGACCTGGCAGTCGCTCCAACGGTCCCAGCGGGCCCCGGGGTGCCCGAACTGCCGGGCGCCGGACTGCAGGCCGCTGGACCGCAGAGCTGCCGCGGTTTCCGTCTGATGCGGGTGGAACCCCGATGCGCTTCGTTGCTTCATCGTTGTCACCTTCCTTGCCTCCCCCAGTCCGTTTGTGTGACTTCAGCCTGCTCCCTTCACGGACGTTGCGTATGGGTGAAACCACCCCCTTCACTACCTGTATTGTGTGGAGCATCACAGGAGGGTTATGAGCACCACAGCACTGGTCGGGCACCTCCCCGGTGGCCAGGACCTCACGAGTTTTATCGGTCGACGGCGGGAACTCGCCGACGGTCGCGACCTCATGTCACGCTCCCGTCTCCTCACGCTGGTAGGACCCGGCGGAGTGGGTAAAACACGGCTTTCCATGGAGCTTGCCTCGCGCTCGCGGAAGGGATTCCACGACGGCGTATGGTTCGTCGAGCTGGCGGCGCTGGAAGACGGATCCCTCATCGGATCGCAGGTTGCCACGGCCCTGCGCCTCGCCGACCAGTCCAACCGTGCGCCCCTGGACCGGCTCGCGGACTTCCTGCGGGACCGGCAACTCCTGCTGGTCCTGGACAACTGCGAACACCTGCTGGATGCCGTAGCGGCGGTGGCATCTCAACTCCTGGACCTGGCACCGGGACTGCGGATCCTCGCCACCAGCCGTGAGCCGCTGGCCATCTTCGGCGAGCAGGTCTACACCGTCCCGCCCCTCGCCGCGCCGGACGAAGCCACGCTCGGCGAAGGTTCCCTGGAAGCGTTCGACTCCGTGCGGCTGCTCGCGGACAGGGCCCGCAGCGTGGACCCGAACTTTGAGATCGCGGACGATAACCGTCGGGCCGTCGGTCAACTCTGCCAACGGCTGGACGGGATCCCGCTGGCCATCGAACTGGCCGCATCCAGGCTGCGCTCGCTGTCCGTTGCGCAGCTCGTGGAGCGCCTGGACAAGCGGTTCGACCTTCTCACCGGCGGCAGCCGTGTTGCCATTCCGCGCCAACAAACACTGCGGGCTCTGGTGGACTGGAGCTACGAGCTGTGCACACCGGCGGAGCGGACCCTGTGGGCACGGCTCACAGTTTTCCCAGGCGGCTTCGACCTCGAAGCGGCAGAGGAAGTGTGCGGCTTCGGGGACATCAGCAGTGGGGAGGTCCTGGACCTGCTGGACCACCTGGTAGCCAAGTCCCTGGTGCTGTCAGAACGTCCGGGAGGCTCGGCCAGCCAAGGCGGAAACCGGCAACGCTACCGCCAGCTCTTCACGTTCCGCGAGTACGGGGCCGAGCTCCTGGACGCCCTGGGCGAGACCCAGGAACTCCGCCGTCGGCAACGGGACCACTACCTGGACCGGGCGGCACGGATGGTGGCTATGTGGTGCGGGCCGGACCAGGCCGAAAGGCTCGCGGCGGCCCGGCGGGACCACGCCAACCTGCTCTCCGCGCTGGACTGGTCCGCGTCCACGCCCGGGGAGGAACTGGCGGGTACCCGGCTCGCGGCGCTGCTTCGGTACCACTGGCATGCCGGCGGCAACCTGAGCGACGGGCGCCGGTGGCTGGACCGGATGCTTGCGCTGACCACGGAACCCACCGCCGAGCGCGGCGAAGCGCTCTGGGCCGGTGCCTGGATCTCCCTGGTCCAAGGCGAGAGGAGCGCTGCGGCGGGCTATTTGGCGGAGTGCCGGCACGTGGCGAGCCTCCGAAACGACGCCCTGCTCAACGGGCAGGCCGATCACTGGGACGGGCTCCTCCACCTCTTCAGCGGCGACCTTCAAACGGCCATCCCCATGTTCAAGGACGCCATCGCGGCACAGCGTGCTGCCGGGGACACCATGTCCGCCCTCATCGCCACGTTCCACCTGGCCTGGGCGCAGGCCTTTGCCGGGCCTGAGGAAGCGCAGGCGGGCCTCGAGGCGTGCCGGGCGGCCATCGTGGAGAGCCAGGAACTGGGCGAGTTGTGGGCCAAGGCGTACGCGCACTGGGTTTCGGGACTGTGCTTGCGGCACCTCGGCGACCTCGACTCCGCCTTGCAAGCGCATGTCCGGGCCCTGGAGATCGAACGGGACTTCCTGGACGGGATCTGCACGGCCCTCACCATGGACGATGTCGCGTGGACCCTCGCGACGCTCAAGCACTACAAGGAGGCCGCCACCGCCCACCACGCGGCGAGGGCTGTGTGGAAGGGGTTCGGCACGTCGATCGCGGCGTTCGGCCCGCATCTGGAAGGCGACAAGGACGCGACGGCGGTCCTCCTGAAACGCGCATTGGGCGAGGACCGTTTCGAAGCCATTGGCGTGGAAACCGGTGAGCCTGCGGAAGCGAAAGCCATCGACATTGCGCTGGGGCTTGTGCGCGCCGTGACAGCCCCGGCGCAGCCCAAGCAGCCACGCGCCGTACGGGACGTGAAGTCCGACGGCGGGAGGCCGGCGTCGGGCGCTGCCTACCGGGCGCCCGCGGGGCCGGCCCTGACCAAGCGGGAGTTCCAGATCGCGGGGCTCGTGGCCGAAGGCCGCAGCAACAAGGACATCGCCGCTGAGCTGGTGGTATCGCCGCGGACGGTGGACGGGCACCTGGAGAATATCCTGGCCAAACTGGGCTTCACATCGCGGACCCAGGTGGCGGCCTGGTACGCGAGCCAGGCCGTCTGAATCACTGGGCTTTCCACGTCACTGGGCCTGTTTCAGCAAACCGGCCTGTGCTGCGCCGAAAGCCCGCGGAGAGGCCCCGTAGCGGTCGCGGAATTCGTTGATGAAATGGGACGGGCTGCCGTAGCCAACGGCCCGGGAAATCTGCGTGATGGTGCACGTGTTTTCAACCAGCAGTTCGCGCGCCCGGTTCAGCCGGAGTTCCTTGACGAACTGGTAGGGCGACTTGCCCGTGACATCCCGGAAGAGGTGGGAGAAAGCCGAAGGGCTCATGTGGGCCTGCCCGGCGAGTTCGCCCACTGTCAGGGGCTCGGCCAAGTGTTCCTTGGCGTAGGCGATGACCGCGCTGACCGGATTCCTGGCACTTTCGCTCGCAGCACGTTCCACGAGGCGCGAATACTGCCCGGCCTGAAGTGCCCGGTACACGATCTCTTTCAAGTACGCAGGAGCCAGCACACGGCGGTCCGTGGGTGATTTCAGGGAGCGGAGGAAGCGAAGGATCGCGTCCATCATGTCCCTGTCCAGGGCAGAGAAGAACGCCGGACTTTCCTGGCTTGCCGGCTCGGCAAAGGCAGCCACCCGCCGTTCTTCGAGGATGTGCGCCGAAACCTCGCGAACAAGGCCTGGATCGATCTGCAGGCCGAAGGAAAGGAACGGCTTCTCCGGACTTGCCTCAAGGATCACCGTCTGGAAGGGGACATCGTTGGGGATCGCCAAGTACGTGAACGGATCGTAGAAGTGGTCCGTGCCGTCCATGGTGATGCGCTTGCGGCCCTGGGCTATCACGCACAGGTGGAGCTCGCTGACTTCTTCCCAGACCGGCGCGGCCGGCTCCTCGAAGCGGTAGATCATCAAGCCCGGAAACCCGCCTTCATTGGCTCCGGTCCTGGACGCACGGGAAATGAGCTCGGCGATCAGGTCGCCGGAGGTGATGCGGAATTCGAGGGGGTTTTGGGCCTGGCTCAAGGGGGCTCCGGCTCTACGTCGTTGTGGGCGGGGGAGTGGAGGCCAGCATACGCGCTGGATGGATTGAGGTGTCAAGGGTGCGGTTCGGCCCCCTCCTGCGGAATCCGCAACAGCACGGGCGGAATCTGCAAGCTTTACGCGGCCGGCTTTCCTTAGCGTGGAGCTACACCACGGCTTTTCGGCAGAGAGAAGAATTTTGATGACCATCAACGCCGCCGCAGATGTGGCTGCCTCCGTTGAAACCCTCGAGGCTATCCTTGAAGCCTTCAACGCCCATGACCTTGAAGCCATCATGGAGTTCTTCACCGACGATTGCTCCTTTGACCAGGCTCAAGGCCCCGCTCCCTGGGGACGCCGCCTGATCGGAAAGAAGGCGATCCGCGAGGCTTTCGCGGCCCGGTTCGCAGCCATGCCGGACGCCCACTACGCGGCCGACCGACACGCTGTCAGCGGAGACTTCGGTGTCTCGGAATGGCTCCTGACCGGCACCACCGCCGACGGGCAACAGCACAGCGTGCGCGGCGTGGACCACTGGGAATTCCGCGGGGCCAAAGTGGCCCGCAAGGACGCCTACCTGAAGTCAGCGTGAAACCCAACGGAGAGGAACACCATGAAGATTTTGATCGTCCTGACGTCGCACGGGCAATTGGGGGATACCGGACGCGAGACCGGTTTTTGGCTCGAGGAACTGGCGGCGCCCTACTACGCCTTCAAGGAGGCCGGCGCTGACATTACCCTGGCTTCGCCGCTGGGCGGGCGCCCGCCGTTTGACCCCGCCAGCGCCGGGCCGGACTACGAAACGGACCAGACCCGGCGTTTCCTTGCCGACCAGGATGCCTTGGCCCAACTGGGCCGGACCGTGAAGCTCTCCGAAGTCTCCCAGGAGGACTTTGACACGGTCTTCTATCCCGGTGGTCATGGGGTGGTGTGGGATCTGTCCGAGGATCCGGACTCCATCGTCCTGATTGAAAGCTTTGCCCATGCCAACAAGCCCCTAGCGCTCGTTTGCCACGCGCCCGGAGTCCTGCGCCACGTGAAGGATCCTGACGGCCGGCCCTTGGTTGAAGGCAGGAAAGTTACCGGATTCACCAACACAGAGGAGGCAGCCATTGGACTCACCGAAGTGGTGCCGTTCCTCCTCGAGGACGAGCTCACGGCCAAGGGTGGACTCTTCTCACGCGGGCCGGACTGGGAATCCTACGTGGTCCAGGACGGCCTGCTCATCACAGGGCAGAACCCGGAGTCGTCCCGCGCGGCCGCAGAGGCGTTGCTCCAGGAGCTGAGCGTGCGGCTGCCTTAACGCCAAAACGCGGGTCCACTGTCCAGTGCGCTGTTGCGGAACAGCGAACTGGCAGCGGACCCGCGTGGTCGTCCGTTCACCGACGGACGAGGCCCCGCAAGCAGGCGGGAAGCAAGGCCTTACTTCAACACGATCGTCCTGTTCCCATTCAGGATGATCCGCCCTTCGCAGTGCCAACGAACGGCGTTGCTCAGTGCCTTGCATTCCGTGTCCCGACCGGCGGCTACGAGATCGTCCGGTCCGAACGTGTGGTCCACCTCCACTACCTGCTGCGAGATGATCGGTCCTTCATCGAGCTCGCCGTTGACGTAATGCGCGGTAGCGCCCACAGTCTTGACGCCTCGTGCATACGCCTGATGGTACGGCTTGGCGCCCTTGAAGCTCGGAAGGAACGAGTGGTGGATGTTGATGGCCCGGCCGTCCAGCTTCCGGGCAAGGTCGTCGCTGAGGACCTGCATGTAGCGGGCCAGCACCACGAGTTCCACGTCGAGTTCGTCGATGATCTCCAGCAGGCGTGCCTCGGCCGCAGGTTTGGTAGCGGCCGTCACCGGGACATGGAAGAACGGGATGCCGTGCCACTCCGCGAGTCCCTGGTGGTCGAGGTGGTTGGACACGACGCCCACCACGTCGATGGGGAGTTCACCGATGCGGGCACGGAACAGCAGGTCGTTGAGGCAGTGGCCGAACTTGGACACCATGATCAGCACTTTGCGCTTGTAACCTTGGCGCTGCAGCTGCCAGTTCATGGAGTACTTCTCGCCCACGGGACCGAAGGAGGCCCGCAAGGCATCCACGGTGGAGTCGTCGCCGTCGGACGCGAAATGCACGCGCATGAAGAAGTGTCCTTCTGCGCGGTCACCGAACTGCTTGTTGTCGATGATGTCGCAGCCGTGTTCCAGCAGGAACCCGGATACCGCGTGCACAATGCCGGGGCCCTCGGGGCAGTCCAGCGTGAGTACGTGTTCCACGGTTGTCCCCGCGCCGGAAGTAACGGCGGTTTCTGATTGAATGGCAGTCACTACGGGACCTCAGGGGATGCGTACTCCCGCATGGAGTCCAGGAGCCAGCGACCCAGGAAGTCGGCGAAGGAGGCGCGGGGGAAAATCCGGAAAGTTTCCTCGCCGGTCTTCCACAGAACCACTGGGATGTGCCCGATTTCCGTGGAAAGGGCGGTGCCTGCCTTGAGGACCCGCGGGTGCAGGTCCAGTGCGCAGCTCTTTTCCAGGACTGCACGGGAACGGCTGCCGGAGAGCTCGAACGTGGTCCGGTTGGCGGACAGATCCACCACCTGGCCGGAGTCGGTGCCCAAGGCGGACGTCAGGTCGCCCACCAGGGATCCACCGAGCGAGTCGTGGGACTCTTCGGGGGCAATGACCAGGAATTCGGTGGGGCCGAGCCACACGGTGCTGATGGCACCGGAGGTGACCACCTCACCGGACGTGGCAGGCAAGCCGCCGGTTACGGACGCAACCCGGGTACCGGCGTCGGACGTCCTGTCCACCCGGATGCCCACCTGGGCCTGGTAGGGGATTTCGTGGAGCGTGACCGTGCCGGGCACGGAACCGGAGACGAAGGCGTCGGCCAGGTGCTGTGCCGGGCTGCGGCGGGCCTCACGAACGCGGGCCACGGTTTCTGCGGGGGTTGCTGTCTCAGCCATCTTTGCGGGTCCCTTCAGCATCGAAAAGTACGGTTTCGCCAACAACCACGTCCACCAGCTGGTCGCCCAGGGAAGCCTGGAGGGTCTCGCCGATGCGGTTGCGGCCGTTTTGGATCAGGGCCAGGCCGAAGGAACGGCCCAAAGCGGCGCTGTGGTAGCTCGAGGTCACAAAGCCTTCCATGGGAACCGGGCCGTTTGCGGGGTTGACCGCAATGCCCTTCTCCACCAGCTGGGTGCCTTCGGGCAGCTTCAGCGAGTGGTCCACGGGAAGGACGCTCACCAGGTGCTTGCGGTCCTCGCGCTTGGAATCCTCGCGAAGGTAGGAGCGCTTGCCGATGAAGTCCTTGGCCTTGGAGACAATCCACTCCATGCCGGCGTCCTGCGGGGTGACCGTGCCGTCGGTGTCCTGCCCAACGATCGGGTAGCCCTTCTCGGCGCGGAGTACGTGCATGGTTTCCGTGCCGTAGGGGGTGATGTTGAACTCGGCACCTGCGGCAGCAACGGCTTCCCAGGTGTTGAGCCCGTACCAGGACGGAACGTTGATTTCGTAGGCCAGTTCACCGGAGAAGGAGATCCGGCAGACGCGGGCCTGCACTCCGGAGGCCAGCGTTGTCTCGCGGAACGTCATGAACGGGAAGTTCTCCGCCTCCAGGCCGCCGTTCTCGGCGAGCTGCGGGGCCACCTTGGCGATCACTGCACGGGACTTGGGACCGACGACGGCGATGGTGCTCCACTGTTCAGTGACAGAGGTGAAGACGACATCGAGTTCCGGCCATTCCGTCTGGTGCCACTCTTCGAGCCAGTCCAGCACCTTGGCTGCGCCGCCGGTGGTGGTGGTCATGAAGTAGGTGTCCTCGTCCAGGCGCAGGGTCACGCCGTCGTCGAAGATCATGCCGTCCAGCGTGCACATGACGCCGTAGCGGGCGGATCCCGGGGCGAGCTTCTTGAACGCGTTGGTGTAGACGCGGTTCAGGAATTCACCGGAGTCCTTGCCACGGATCTCGATCTTGCCGAGGGTGGTGGCGTCCATGAAGCCCACGGAGTCGCGGACTGCGGCGCATTCGCGGAGCACCGCGGTGTCCATGTCCTCGCCGTCCTGCGGGTAGTACCAGGGGCGCTTCCACTGTCCGACGTCTTCGAACAGGGCGCCCTGGGCGACGTGCCACGGGTGGATCGAGGTGACGCGGGCGGGGTCGAAGAGCTCGCCGCGCTGGCGTCCGGCCAGGGCTGCGAAGGCCACCGGGGTGAACGGTGCACGGTACGCGGTAGTGCCGATCTCGCCGATGCCCGGAACTGCGTCCGCGCCGCCGTACTTGAGGGCTGCGGCGATGACGCCGATCGCGTTGACGCCGGAGGTCTTGCCCTGGTCGTTGGCGGTGCTGATGGAGGTGTACCGCTTCACGTGCTCCACGGAGCGCATGCCGGCACCGGTGGAGCGGAGCACGTCGGCCACGGACTGGTCGCGCTGGAAGTCCACGAAGTGGTGGTGCCACTCACCGGGCTCGCCTTCCTGGGCGGGTACCAGCCACAGCTGGCGGGTCGGGGCGCTGGCCACGGGGGCCTGCAGTTCGGACGGAGTGACGGCGGATTCGAAACCGGCGGCGATCGAGGCGGCCGCGCCGGCGGAGATGCCCTCTGCCAGGCAGTCCTGCAGTTCGTAGCTGCCACGGCCTGCGCCAACAACCTGCTGGTTGCGGACCACGCTGGACGGGATGAAACCGGCCAGTTCGTCGTCCCAGCGCAGCTTGCCCTGGCGCTGGCTGTGGAGGTGCACCACAGGGCTCCAGCCACCGGAAACGGCGAGGACATCGGCGGCGATCTGCTCGACGCCCGAGGTGAGTTCGCCGTCGTCGTTGATGCTGCGGACGGTCACGCCGTTCAGGCGACCGGCCTCATCTGCGCTGGTGTCGGCAACGGCGCTGCCGATCAGGACCCGGAGGCCGGATTCGACGGCGGCTGCGGCCTTTTCGCTGATCTGCGGACGGGCGTCCACGACGGCGGCAACCGGCACGCCTGCTGCCTGAAGGTCTGCGGCGAGCAGGTAAGCGGAGTCGTTGGTGGTGCTGATGACAACGCGCTGACCGGCTGCGACGGCGTAGCGGTTGAGGTAAGTGCGCACGGCCGAGGCGAGCATGATGCCCGGGCGGTCGTTGTTCTCGAAGACCAGCGGACGCTCGTGGGCGCCGGGAGCCAGGACCACCTGTGCAGCACGGATGTGCCAAATACGCTGGCGGGAGACACCGGCCGCTGCCGGGACGCCAAGGTGGTCCGTGCGGTTCTGGGCTGCGATGAAGTAGTTGGAATCGTAGGAACCGAAGGCCGTGGTGCGGTGCAGCACCGTGCATTCCTCTGCGGAGACCAGCTCTGCCTCGACGTCGGCAACCCACTCGAGGGCGGGCTTGCCTTCGATGGTCTCGGCGAGGCCCTCAGCGGTGGAACCGGAAAGCAGGGAGCCGCCAAGCTCGGGCTGGTCGTCGATCAGGATGACGCGGGCACCGGTGCGAACGGCTTCGCGGGCCGCTGCGAGGCCCGCAACGCCACCACCGACCACCAGGACATCGGTGTGGACGTATTTCTTGTCGTACTCCGCCTGGTCCTCGGCCGGGTCAAGCTTGCCCAGGCCGGAGAGCAGTTCGATGCTCTGTCCGTCCACCAGGGAAACAGCCGTGGCCGGAAGCATGGATTCGGCGACGTGGCCGGGGAAACGCGGGGCGATCTTGACCAGTGCGTTGGGCTCCTCGACGCCTGCGGCGACGATGCCGCGGGGGCGGTCCTCGTAGAGGGAGTTGCCGGCGTTGACGTGGCCGTTGGCCAGGAGGGCCGAAGCGATGGTGTCGCCCGGGTGGCCAACGAATTCCTGGCCATCCACGGTGAACCGCCAGGTGATGCTGCGGTCGATGCGGCCGCCTGTGGCGAGGCGGGCGTTCTGGCTTGTCACTTCTGGGCTCCTTCCGGGGAGGTGGATGTGGTGGGGGCGCCGGGTGCGAGGCCGGGTGCGCCGGCTTGTCCTGCTGCGTTTTCTACCGCGAGTTCCGGCCGTGGCTGGCCCATCGCGTAGATGGAGTGGATGTCATAGCTCACGGTGTCGCGGAGCATGTTGAACCACTGGCGGCAGCCGGTGCTGTGGACCCAGCGTTCGGCGTAGGTGCCCTTGGTGTTCTCGCGGTAGAACAGGTATTCAGCCCATTCCCGGTCCGTGAGGTCGTTCGGGTTTTCCGGGTAGGGGACGTGTGCCTGTCCGCCGTAGTGGAATTCGGTTTCGTCGCGCGGCCCGCAGTTGGGGCATGAAATGAGGAGCATGTCTTTCCTGTCCTGTCCTGTCCTGGCTAGTGGGCCACGGCTGCGGCGCCGTGTTCGTCGATCAGGGCACCGGTTTCGAAGCGTTCCAGAGCGAACGGCTTGTTGAGCTTGTGCGGTGCACCCGTGGCGATGGTGTGGGCGAAGGTGAGGCCCGCTGCCGGGGTTCCCTTGAAGCCGCCGGTTCCCCAGCCACAGTTGACGAACATGTTCTCCACCGGAGTGACGCCCACAATCGGGGAGGCATCCAGCGTGGTGTCCACGATCCCGCCCCAGGTACGGAGCACGTGGGCCCGGGCGAAGATCGGGAAGAGTTCAACGGCTGCTGCCATCTGCTCTTCGATCACGTGGAAGGAACCGCGCTGGCCGTATCCGTTGTAGGAGTCGACGCCGGCGCCCATCACCAGTTCGCCCTTGTGCGCCTGGGAGACGTACACGTGGACGTGGTTGGACATGACCACCGTGGGGTGCACGGGTTCGTGGAGTTCCGAAACGAGTGCCTGCAGCGGGTGGGACTGGATCGGCAGGCGGAAACCTGCCATCTCGGCCAGCACGGAGCTGTGGCCGGCGGCGCAGAGGCCCACCTTTTCGGTGTTGATGGTGCCGCGCGTGGTCTTGACGCCGGTCACGCGGTCGCCGTCCTTGATGAAGCCGGTGACTTCACAGTTCTGGATGATGTCCACGCCCATTTCGTCGCACTTGCGGGCGAAGGCCCACGCAACGTGGTCGTGCTTGGCGATGCCTGCACGCGGCTGGTACGTGGCGCCCATGACGGGGTAGCGGATGTTGTCGCTCGTGTTCAGGATGGGGCAGAGTTCCTTGACCTGGTCCGGCTCCAGCCACTCGGCGTCCACGCCGTTGAGGCGGTTGGCGCCCACGCGGCGCATGCTCTCGCGGACATCGCCCAGGGTGTGGGCCAGGTTCATCACGCCACGCTGGCTGAACAGGAAGTCGTACTCCAGCTCTTCCGGCAGGATCTCCCAGAGCTTCAAGGCGTGCTCGTAGATCGCGGCGCTCTCGTCCCAGAGGTAGTTGGAACGGATGATCGTGGTGTTGCGGGCCATGTTGCCACCGGCCAGCCAGCCCTTTTCCAGGATGGCGATGTTGGTCATGCCGTGGTTCTTGGCCAGGTAGTAGGCCGTGGCCAGGCCGTGCCCGCCGCCGCCGACGATCACTGCGTCATACGACTTCTTGGGGTCCGGGTTGCGCCAGAGGAAGTCAGGGTGTTCGGGGAGGTGGTCGACACTCACTGGGCTGCTCCAATCATTTCTGCTTCGAGTACGGATCCGGCACCGGTGCCGTTGGTGGAAAGGTGCGGGTACAGGGGGAACTTGTCCGCCAGTGCCGTCACGCGGCTGCGGAGTTCGACGGCGGTCGCCTCGTCCAAGGTGCCGGTGCCCGCCGAGGCGATCAACGCCGTCGCGATGATGTCTGCGACCTCGGTGAATTCCCCGGCGCCGAAGCCGCGGGCGGCGAGTGCCGGGGTGCCGACGCGGAGGCCGGAGGAGACCATCGGCGGGCGGGGGTCGAACGGGACGGCGTTGCGGTTGACCGTGATGCCGATGTGATGCAGTGCGTCTTCGCCCTGCTGGCCGTTCAATTCGGAGTTGCGGAGGTCAACCAGCACAAGGTGGACGTCGGTGCCACCGCTGACCACGGAGATGCCTGCCGCTGCCACGTCTTCCTTGAGGAGGCGCTGGGCGAGGATCTTGGAGCCTTCGAGGACGCGGGATTGGCGCTCCTTGAACTCCGGCTCGGAGGCGAACTTGAAGGCCACGGCCTTGGCTGCGATCACGTGCTCCAGCGGTCCACCCTGCTGGCCCGGGAAGACGGCGGAGTTGACCTTCTTGGCGATGTCGGCGTCGTTGGTCAGGATCACGCCGCCGCGGGGGCCGCCGAGCGTCTTGTGCGTAGTGCTGGTGACGATGTGGGCGTGGGGGACCGGGCTCGGGTGCAAACCTGCTGCGACAAGACCGGCGAAGTGGGCCATATCGACCATCAGGTAGGCGCCCACGGAGTCGGCGATGCGGCGGAATTCTGCGAAGTCCAGCTGGCGGGAGTAGGCGGACCAGCCGGCCACGATCAGCTGCGGCTTGTTCTCCAGTGCCAGGCGCTCAACCTCGGCCATGTCGATCGTGTGGGTGTCCTCGCGGACGCTGTACGGAACCACGTTGTAGAGCTTTCCGGAGAAGTTGATCCGCATGCCGTGGGTCAGGTGGCCGCCGTGTGCCAGGTTCAGGCCCATGATGGTGTCGCCCGGGGTAATCAGTGCGTGCATTGCCGCGGCGTTGGCCTGGGCGCCGGAGTGAGGCTGGACGTTGGCGAATTCGGCTCCGAAGAGTGCCTTCAGGCGGTCGATGGCGAGCTGCTCGATCACATCAACGTGTTCGCAGCCGCCGTAGTAGCGCTTGCCCGGGTAGCCTTCGGCGTACTTGTTGGTGAGCACCGAGCCCTGGGCTTCCATGACGGCCGTAGGGGCGAAGTTCTCCGAAGCGATCATTTCCAGCGTGGACTGCTGGCGAATGAGTTCCTGGGCGATCGCCTGATCAACCTCCGGGTCCGCCTGGGCGAGTGGGCGGATCAGCGGTTCAACCATGGTGTTCTCCTTAGAAGTACTGGTAGTGGCTGACTGTTAGTCAACTGATATATTAGAACTATTGCCATAGTATGTTGGAGGTCACATAGTCGTCAACAGGTCTGAGGCAATTCGTCCATCAGGCTGGAAGGCGACAACGGGGAGAACGCAATGAGCACAGCATTGGAAGCTTTGGAAACAGCTCCGCAGGGTACGTCCCTGGCGGAGAACGCCTACCTGCTCCTGCGCGACAGGCTCATCATGTTGGACATCAAGCCGGGCGACCCCATCAACGACGGCCAGATTGCCACCGAGCTCGGCATCGGCCGCACGCCCGTGCGTGAAGCTATCAAGCGCCTCGAGAGCGACCATCTGGTGGTTTCCTACCCCCGCCGCGGAACCTTCGCCACCGGCGTGGACATTACGCAGCTCGCCGAAGTCTCCGAAATCCGTGAACTGCTCGAACCCCTGGCCTCCCGCAAGGCCGCACGCATGGCCAGCCCGGCGATGCGTGCGGAGCTCCGCGATGTTGCTGCGGCCATCCGGGATCTCGAAGGCCAGGATGCCTCCTCGCAGGAACTGATGCGCTACGACATCCAGGTCCACCGGCTCATCTACAAAGCCTCGGCCAACGCTCACCTTGAGGACGTCCTGATCCGGTACGACAACCTCGCCACCCGCATCTGGTGCCACATGCTGGAGAAGATGCCCTCGGTCTCCGGCCACATCTCCGAGCACGCGGACCTCCTCACCGCCATAGCGGACGGCGACGAAGAGCGCGCCGCAAGCCTGGCCCTGCACCACGTAGTGAGCTTCGAAGAGACGATCCGCAAGGTCCTCTAACCGACCCTCTCTCACCAAACCGCCCTTCCTGGCCGACGCTCTCTCACCAAACCCCCCTTTCTAGCGGACGCTCTCTCACCAAACCGCCCGTTCTCGCGGTTCCTCTCTCACCGTCCCTGGCGGCGGCGCCATCCTCTGCGCGCTCGGTCGTTCCTCCCTCGGACGCGCGCGGCCGGATGCCCCCGCCTACCCGCCCTCTCTCACCGAAGCGCTTGTCCTGACGGTTCCTCTCTCACCGAACCGCCCGTCCTGACGGTTCCTCTCTCACCGAACCGCCCGATTCCGGCGGACGCTCTCTCGCCGGCCGCCCTTTGGCGATCCTGCTCTCGCCTCCTTGGGTGGTTGGCCCCTGACGTACGACGTCGGCACCAGGCCTGGGTGCCGACGTCGAGTGTTCTTCGTGCCGTTGAGAGAGCGTTCGGCGGGCGGGGGTGTTCTGTGAGAGAGCGATTGGCTGAATGGGCGGTTAGGTGAGAGAGCGTCACTTCGCAACTGAGTTGGGTTCAGTGCAATAAGTTCCGTTTGGATGCAATGACGGCACTACTCCTGACCTGCGGGCCTCGAAGTGTCCAGTCCTCAAAGGGTGCCGACAAATAGCCCCTTGACCGTGGCCTCGCTCACACATAATCTGGTGCAACAGCGTTGCGTTGAATGCAACCCAAAATGATTTTGGTGGACACATGAGCAATGAATCCTCTGTGGCAGCCGGGCAAACGACCGCTCCCGGCCCCAAGACCACAACCAACCACACAGTCAGCAAAGACACTCGACGACGAGTGGTCACTGCAAGCTTCATCGGCAACTTCGTCGAATGGTTCGACTACGCCGTCTACGGCTACCTCGCCGGCATCATCTCTACGGTTTTCTTCCCGGAATCCGACCGTCAGACCGCACTGCTGGCCACGTTCGGCGTTTTCGCCATCTCCTTCTTCGTGCGGCCCCTCGGCGGATTCATCTGGGGCCATATCGGAGACAGGCTTGGCCGCAAACAGGCGCTGAGCCTCTCCATCCTGCTGATGTCCGTGGCTACTTTCTGCATCGCCCTCATACCTGGCTACGCCACCATCGGCGTGATGGCACCCATCCTGCTCCTGCTGGTCAGGGTGGTCCAAGGCTTCTCCGCAGCCGGCGAGTATGCCGGGGCATCCGCCTTCCTGGTGGAGTATGCGCCGCCACATCGGCGCGGACTGTATGCCGCCGTCGTGCCTGCCAGTACCGCAGCGGGACTGCTGCTGGGTTCCTTGCTGGCCGCCCTGCTGAGTTCAGCAATGACCCCGGAGCAGCTCAACGAGTGGGGCTGGCGCTTGCCGTTCCTGCTTGCGGCTCCCATGGGCCTCATCGGCAGGTACATCCGGACCAAGCTTGAGGACACGCCGGCGTTCCGCGAGCTCGCAGAGCAGGACCACGCCGTGAAGGCGCCCGCGTTCGCGATGTTCCGGCTCTACAAGAAGCAATTGATCATCGCCACGGGTGCGGTGCTGCTCAACGCCGTCGGTTTCTACGTGATCCTCAGCTACATGCCAACGTACCTGTCGGAGGAGCTGGGCTTCGGCGCCACTGAATCGTTCCTGGCCACGACCATTGCCTTGGCGAGCTACATCGGGTTCATCTTCCTGACCGGCATCGCATCGGACAAGTTCGGCCGGAAGCGGATGCTCCTCACGGCGTCCATACTCTTCGTGGTGCTGACCGTGCCGGCATTCATGCTGCTGGATACCCGGAACTTCCTGGTGATCGTGCTGGTGCAGATCCTTTTGGGCGGCATGCTGACCCTCAACGACGGCACCCTGCCCAGCTTCCTCGCCGAACTGTTCCCCACCAAGGTGCGGTACACCGGATTCGCCGTGAGCTTCAACCTCTCCAACGCCCTGTTCGGCGGCACCGCCCCGTTCATGGCGACCCTCCTGATCGGCATGACGCACAACCAGTTGGCTCCCGGCTGGTACCTCGTAGCCGCCTCCATTGTTTCCCTGATCGCAGTCCTCTTTGCCGCAGAAACTTCCAGGAAGCCCCTGCAGCAGGACTGACAAACAACCACACCCATTGAAAGGAACACCCATGACCATCACCCAGAACGAGGCCATCAATGACGTCGCCAAGCTCGAGCGCCTCAAGGTCCTCAACAACGGCGAGAAAGTCTCCCTGACCTTCTCCGACGCCGAGTTCGAGCGCCGCCTCGCCGGCCTCCGCAGCATCATGGCCGAAAAGGACCTCGACGCCGTGGTCCTCACCAGCTACCACTCGATTAAGTACTACTCCGACTTCCTCTTCACCTACTTCGGCCGTTCCTACGGCATGGTGGTCACCAAGGATGACACGGTCACCATTACGGCAAATATCGACGCCGGCATGCCTTGGCGCCGCAGCTACGGCGAGAACCTCGTCTACACGGACTGGAAGCGTGACAACTACATCCACGCCATCCAGGAAGTGCTGCGCACCCGCGGCATCAAGCCGCGCCGCATCGGCGTCGAGGATGACTCGTTGCCGCTCGAAAACCGCAACAAGATCCAGGCGGCCTTCGCCGACGCCGCGCTGGTTGACGTTGCCCAGGCCGCGATGCGCCAGCGCATGATCAAGTCGGCCGAGGAAATCGAGGTCATCAAGCACGGTGCCCGCATTGGCGACCTCGGCGGCGAAGCCATCCGCAATGCCATCACGGCCGGCATCAGCGAGTACGAGGTTGCCCTGATCGGTACCGAGGCCATGGTCCACGAGATTGCGCGGACCTTTCCGGACTCCGAAATCCGGGACACGTGGGTGTGGTTCCAGTCCGGCATCAACACCGACGGCGCGCACAACTGGGCCACCACCCGGAAGATCCAGGAGCACGACATCCTGTCGCTGAACTGCTTCCCCATGACCAGCGGCTACTACACGGCCCTTGAGCGGACACTCTTCTACGGCGAACCCGATGCCCGATCGCTGGAACTGTGGAACATCAACGTGGAGGTCCACAAGCGTGGCTTGGAGCTCATCAAGCCCGGAGCTGTCTGCAAGGACATCGCCGCCGAGCTGAACGAGATCTACGTCAGCCACGGCCTCCTTGCCAACCGGACCTTCGGCTACGGCCACTCGTTCGGCGTGCTCAGCCACTACTACGGCCGCGAAGCAGGGCTGGAGTTGCGGGAGGACATCGATACCGTGCTGGAACCGGGCATGGTGGTGTCCATGGAGCCAATGATCACGGTGCTGGACGGGGAGCCGGGTGCCGGTGGCTACCGCGAGCACGACATCCTGGTTGTGGGCGAAGACGGCGCGGAGAACATCACCAAGTTCCCGTTCGGACCCGAGTACAACATCATCGGAGCCTAGCGTGACGGGTCGGCGGACATGGTGCACAATGTCCGCCGGCCCCACGCCGCGACCGGCGGACCATCCGCAGCGAAATATAGTGAATCCATGACTCCCACGGAATCCAGCGCGACTCCTGACAGCAGCAACAACAACGGCGAAGGCAAAGGTGCCTCGGTCATCGTCAACGCCGTAGCTGTGCTGAAGAGCTTCAGTGCCGAGGAACCATTGCTGGGCGTCACCGAAATCGCAGGCCGGATTGGCCTCCACAAGAGCACCGTTTCGCGGATGCTGGCCACTTTGGAGCAAGAAGGTTTGGTGGAGCGCGACGTCGATTCGCGCCGGTTCCGCTTGGGGCTGGGGATGATCGCGATGGCGGGCCCCCTCCTGGCGGAACTCGAAGAGCGGCGCGTCGCGTACCCCGTTTTGCGCGAGCTGACCGAACGCACCGGTGAGACCAGCGCCCTCATGGTGTGGAACGGCGTCGAGTCCATGTGCGTGGAACAGATCCCCAGCCGCCACCAGGTCAAACACCTTGCGCCGCTGGGAGCCCGGTACAGCGAGGCACTGAGCTCGTCCGTTCAAGTTTTCCTTGCTGCGGAAGATGCCGAGCGGGTCCGTGGCCTGCTCCGCAGCGGATCGATCACGCTGCCGGGCATGGATGATGCTTCCATCGACGCCTACCTGCAGCGGCTCGGGGAAGCCGGCACTCGGGGTTGGGCCGTCAACTTCGGGGAAACCTCCATCGAAGAAGTCGGTGTTGCCTCGCCCGTCTACGACCACCGGGGCCATATTGTTGCGGCTGTGCTCATTCCGGCACCCAAATTCCGGGTTTCGCAGGACACCCTCAACAGCCTCGGCGAAGCATGCCTCGAAGCAGCCGCCAAGGTCACCACGCGCTTGGGCGGACGCCCGCCGGTCTGAATCGACGTGGAGCGTCGCCGAGATGGCACTTAATGACAATCCCGCGCCGCAACATTGGCATTAAGTGCCATCTCGCGGACAGCAAGGCGGCGGCCGCCCCCGCAAGGGGAGCGGCCGCCGTCGTGGTTAATCAGAAACGTACGCGGATGGCTAAGGTGCCTTGCGCGCCGCCGTCTCGTCCATTGCGTCCCTGCCCAGCCAAACGCCCAAGCCAATCATGGCCACGCCAAGAATGAAGTGCAGCCAGTTGTCAGCGGTGTTGAACGGAACAAAGTTGGCGCCGGTTTCCTGGTTGATGACCAGGCCGTAGATCCACAGGACCAAGTAGACGGCACCGCCACCAAGGAGGAACAGGCGGGCCATGCGGCCCGTCCTCGCCATGGCCAGGCCGGCCGCGCCAAACAGCAAATGGACAATGTTGTGGAGGATGGAAACTTGGAAAACTCCAAGCAGCATGGCGCCGGATTCATGTCCTGCGAAGGTCATGGCGCCGTAATTGGTGGTGATTCCCGGAATGAAACCCAGGACACCGACCAGCAGGAACACAATGCCAACTCCCATGGCTGTGTTGTGAAGCGTTAAACCCATCGCATGGTGGTGTGCTGGGTGCGAAGCGGTGGTCATAAGTCCTCCCTTTCACGCTGTTATCCGGCTCTTCTCATGGAGAACCGGCCCGCGGCAAGGGGTGTCGGAAAACCTTGCCGACGCCGCCATAATACTCCTGAAATGCCCCCGATAGCAGTGGATACGGCCAGTTCAGCGCCCGATAGCATGGGTTCATGACTCACGGTCCCAGCGGTGGATTCGCCTCGATCTTTCATGATTCCCGTGACCTGACCCCGTTCCGGGAGGGGCGTATCCGTACGCCGGTCAAAGGGCTCACGGACGGTTTGGGCGGTGCGGTTTCCGGCGTCCTGGGTGGTCGCGGCGCCGCGCGGCTTTCGGTTGCCGGCGATGTTCCTCGCCTGAAATTCCTCTCCAGCAGGCAGGGCAAGGCCCTGCACGACGCCGTCTTCACATCCACGGAACCGGAGAGGCTGCTGGCCTTGGCCCGCGAGTTTCCGGGCTGGGCCGGGCTTTGCTACGTCATGGCGGGCCTGCTCGTCTACAAGCACGGCGGCCACCTGCGGGCCTCGGAATTGCTGCAGCGCGGCTTGGCAACGAGGATCGACGACGACGCCAGCCAGTTCTCGGCCCAGTACCTTGGGCAGGTGGTCACCCGGGTTGAGGTCGCCGAGCGCGTTGAGGTTCCGGTGCTGTTCAGCGAAGAATCCGTGTTCCTGGCGCTTTCCCACTCGCTGCGGGAAATGGGCATGATGGAGGCCGCCCTGGAAGCCGTGGTTGGTTTGCCGCCGTCGTTGCCTTCCGCCTTGGCGCGGTGCACGGCAGCCCTGGCCCTCGAGCGGCACCGCGATGTGGTGGTTTGGACCAACGGCCTGCTCAATACGGACGACCTGTCCGCCGCGCTGCTGCTGATTCGCGCGCGGGCCCAGCGGGCTCGTGGCGACTTCGATTCGGCGCAGTCGGCACTGAAGGAGGTCCTGCGGCGCAAGAAGACCAGCCTTGCCCTTCGCCAGGATGCGCTGACGGACCGG
Source organism: Paenarthrobacter sp. NPDC089988 (assembly GCF_044748465.1). Classification (NCBI taxonomy): domain Bacteria; kingdom Bacillati; phylum Actinomycetota; class Actinomycetes; order Micrococcales; family Micrococcaceae; genus Paenarthrobacter; species Paenarthrobacter sp. NPDC089988. Next base: position 59,168 of record NZ_JBIVGD010000004.1, on the reverse strand, counting down.
GCGCTCCTGGCCCTGGACCAAGGCCGGATGTCCCTGACTCCGCGCTCGCGGCGTCCCGCACCGCCTGCGGAGTTGGAGACGCTTGAGGTGATCCGGAAGGACGCCGAGATGCGCCGTTTGTGGGAGAACGATTTCAGGCAGCTCGGCGGCGAATAGGCCCATTGTGGTTAGCGGTGACGAAGCGTAATCTTGTAATCAACCAAATGGTTGATAAAGCATTTGGTTGATTACGAAAGGCAGAACCTCCCATGGATCAGGATGCTCTGGACAAAGCGTTCATGGCGCTGGCTGATCCCGTCCGAAGGGACATCGTTGCCCGGCTTTCCCGGGGCGATGCCACCGTCAACGAACTGGCCGAGCCCTTCGAAATCAGCAAACAGGCAGTTTCCAAACATATCCAGGTCCTGGAGCACGCCGGGTTGGTAACCCGTTCCCGGGACGCCCAACGAAGGCCCGTCCACTTGGACGCAGAGGCCCTCGAGCGGCTGACGGCCTGGATTGACCGCTACAGGCTGATTGCCGAGCAACGCTTCCGGTTGCTCGACGAACTCCTGGCCGACCCCGCCAACAACACTGGCCCCGCAGGGACCGCAGGTAATGGAAAGAAGAACTGACATGAGCAATCCAACCACCATCACCGCCGACAACGGCGTTCCGTTCGTTGACACCATTCGCGAATTCGACGCCCCGCTCAGCGCCGTCTTCAAGGCTCACGTGGACCCGGACCTCCTGGCCAAATGGTTGGGCCCGCGCACTGCCAAGCTGAACGTCACCGAGTACAACGCCACAACCGGTGGGAGTTGGCACTACGAGAGCGGCGATGAGAACGCCATGTTCGGCTTCCGCGGCGTCTTCCACAAAGTGGACCCGGAAGCGCTGATCATCATGACCTTCGAGTTCGACGGCGCCCCGGACCAGGTGGGCATCAGCACCACCACCTTCGAGGAAACCGACGGCCGGACCAGGATTGTGGTCCACGAGGTCTACCCCTCGGTTGAAGCCCGGGACATGGCCCTCGCCACCGGCATGAACTACGGCGTAGTGGAAGGATACGAGCGCTTGGACGAGATGCTCGCTTCCTAGGGGTGCACCTGGCCAAGCAGCGGCACGAGCTGTTCCGACAGCAGTACGGCTCCCAGTCCCACCATGACGATGCCGCTGGTCAGCGTAACCACGCGTGCGGCACCAGGCCGGGATGCCAGCAGCCGCCGCGAGGCCAGGGCAACCACCGTGTACACCAGGCCTGCCAGGGCCACGAAGGTCAAGCCCAGCACCCCCGACTGTACGGGCACGGGCAGCGCCGCGTCCGGGCTGACGAATTGGGGAACCAGCGCCACGAAGAACAGGAGACCTTTGGGGTTAATGCCGCTGGTTCCCATGCCCGTCAGGAAAGTGCGGAGTTGCGTCCGGGAATGCACGACGCCGGCTTCCGCACTGAAGCTCGCGCCTCGCCAGGAGCGGATGGTGCCGACGCCGAGCCACAGCAGGTAGGCGGCTCCGGCGATCGTGAGCCAGCCAAGAAGGCCTGGAACGCCGGCGAGGAGGGCTGCGAGGCCAGCGGCCATCAGCAGGGTATGGACCACGTAGCCGCTGCACAGTCCTGCCACCGCGGGAACGAAACTGCGCTGGCGGAGGCCGGCTGAAATCGAGTACGCCCAGTCGACGCCGGGGGTGCAGGCCAGGCTGACCGATACCAGCAGGAAGGCGACGAAGAGCTGCGGATTCACGGGTTTTCCTTCCGGGGTGTGCGGGTAGGAAAACTCTAGGGAAAATGCGCCGATAAGTGTTCGCTAATTTCGCTCTAAACCGTGGGTGGTCGGTAAGATTCTTGCGTGATCGACGGAATTGACAGAACTATTTTGCGGCACCTCAAAGAGGACGGCCGAATCACTGCCACGGCGCTGGCTTCCAAGGTGGGACTCACGGTGGCTCCGTGTCATCGTCGGCTCCGGGATCTCGAGCAGTCCGGGGTGATCCGTGGGTACCGCGCGGACATCGACCCGGCTGCCGTGGGGCTCGGTTTCGAAGCAATCGTGTTCGTGACCCTGCAGCGCGCGGACCGGGCAACCATGGCAGCCTTCGAGGCCAGGGTGACGGCCAGCAGCAACATCGTTGAGGCCCAACGCCTCTTTGGGTCGCCGGACTATCTGCTCAAAGTCATTGCGGCCGACCTGCCGGCGTATCAGCGCTTCTACGACGACGAACTCGCGGCCCTCCCGGCCGTGGAGCGGCTGACGTCCACGCTGGTGATGAAGAACCTGAAGACCAACATCGGCCCACCGGTCTAGGGTCTTGTTATCAAAGCAAGCGTCAGGCGCCGGGGCTCACGTGCACGATGATGACCTGGGTGTCCTTGGAGCCGTCGAACCGGATGTCGTAGTTCACGCTGAGTCCCGTGCTGGTGCCGGAGGTCAGCGAGTAGTCACTTGTCCCGGACGCGTCCTGGCCTGCGGAAGTGATCCAGCGTTCGGCGTCAGCGGAGTCGATGCCGTACTTTTCCACGCCCTCCCTGATCTGGGCGAAGAGGTCCTCGGGGGAGTCTGCGGTGAGGAAGAATGTCACCTCACTGAAGTCCGGGCGGGCGTCAGTGGTCTTGAACCGGATCCGGTCCGTTTGGCCGGTGACTTCTCCGCTGGGTCCAACGATGCTGAGCTGGATCTTTCCGGAACCCTGGGTGTTGATCTCCGGGCCGTAGCTGGTGTCGTCCACCCTGACAGCAGACTTCTGGAGTGAGCCGCTGCTCATGTCCAGGCGTGCCCGGCCATCGGCTTTGATCTGTTCGACGCCGGATGCATCCAGAGTGGAGAATTCCGAGGTGATCACTGTGCTCCCTTGGGATGGTGTGGATGAAGACGAAGTGGCCGCGGGCGTAGGGGTTATCCGGCATCCGCTCGCAGTAAGGGCTGCCAGGCCAATGGCGAGAAAGGCGGTGACCCTCCGCCCCCACGCGCCTGCACTGCGTTGGGTAAGGCTCATTGGTGCACCTCGGCGTCGAAGCCGTCGAGGAACCGGTTCATGATTCCGGGAATGTTGTTGGTGGGCCGGTACTGCTCAACGCGCTGGTTGAAGTCCGAGCCCACAATATCCCGGGCCTCTTGGGGATCGTTGGCCAGGAGATCCTGGTACGCGGGCAAGGTGTCCTGCTTGATGAGGGCCCAGCGCGAATCAGCATCGGCGATGTTCCCGTCCGGGAATCCCGTGGTGAAATCCGTCCTGAACTGCGTTGGGTTGTCCCAGTTGGTGAACGGGATGTTCTCCGGTCCGGGGCTCTCCACGCTGAACTTGTAAGGGAAGACTTCGGGGTAGCTCTTGGCGCCGGGAATGGAGGGTTCGCCAGCCAGGGTAACCATATATGTGACGGCTTCGCCGCCCGGGTGGTTCTGCATATTGGTGTAATCGTCCGCGATGATTTCGTTTTGCTCGCGGTAGAGCAGCGCCGTGTTGCCTTCCTTGATCTGCGCAGGATCACCGGAATCGATCTGGGCCCAGGCTTCGGCGGTGCCCGGATCAATGGCGCCGGAGTCCCGCAGCCTGTTGATCTCGTCGATTCCACCGTTCATGTAGGCCTGGTGCTGCCGTGCCTGGTCGAGGAAGATCTCCTTGTTCATGTCCAGCATGGAGGTCTCGTAGAACTTGATCTCGTCGTCGGTCATGTTGGCCAGTTGCTCGATCTGGTCGAGCACGGGGATGGGAACGTCCGAGGCGGGATTGTCCGCGATCTGCCGTGCAAGGTCACGCAGCATGGCCATGTCGCGGAAACCGCCCGCGAAAGACGGCCCGATCATGTTGGCCATCCCGGCCCACTGCAGATCCGGGTTGGACAGGAAGGCCTGGCCGTAGAAGTCGTAGACCTTCTTGATGGTTTCCCAGTTGTACTCGGTGCCCTTGCTGGTATCCCACGTGGACGGATCAATGCCCATTTCCCGCATGGCCTGCTGGTTCCAGTAGTCACTGAGGAATTGCGCGTACTCCGGGGACTTCTTTTCGATCAGCCCGGAGTCGGCAGCTGCATCCATCGCAGCCTTGGCTTCCTCCGGGTGCTCAAGCGCCCATTGCTTGAATTCGTCACTGCGCAGGTAGGCCGCGCGTTCGTCCGGCGTCATGCCGTTGAGAAGGTCCGTGAGGTCCTGGGCCGTTCCGCCCGCGGGGGCGCTCCCGCCGCCCGCACCGCCGGGTCCGGCGCCAGACGCGCCGCTCGCCGTCTCTTGTTCCTGGGCGTTCTTGCGCAGGCTCTGGGATGCGGACTCAATTCCTGATGCCGCGTGCTGCAAGGCCTTGAGATGTGAGCCGGTCCAGTCATGGCGGAACCTGTCGGCGTCGGCTCCACGCCAAGGACTGTTGGAGATGGAGCCGCTGAGCTGTTGGCCCAACAGCGTCAACCGGTCTGCGCTGCGTGCAAGGTCCTGGGCCAGTTGCCGCAACTGAGCGACGTCCGCGCCGTAGAAATTGCCCGCCATGCTTCCCCCAAATGATGTGGTCGAATGCAACCATCCTAGGTGTGCCCGGCAGGCCCGCCCATGGGGAGTCCTGCCCTATGTGCACAAAAGGACGTGCCTAGTCCGCACTTTCCCTCAACAGCCCCGTGGTCCGGTAGGGGATGACCTCGCGGAGGAACATGCTGGTGGATGTCCTGACGATGCCCGGGCAGAGCCTGATCTCCTCGGAAACGCGGTAGAGGTCATCCGGGCTTTTCGCCACCACGCGAATGATGAGGTCCGTGTCGCCGGCGGGCGCATGGCACTCCAGGACTTCCGGGATTTCCCTGAGCGCGGCGATGGCCTCGTTGAGGTGGCTTTGGTCCAGTTCGGCACTGACGGCAGCAGCCACGCCGCGTCCCAGCGCCGTGGGCAGGACGCGGCTGCTGTTGGCCCGCAGGGCGCCGGATGCGGTCATACGTTCCAATCTGGACTGGACAGTTCCGCGCGCGAGGTGAAGCTTCTGCGCCAGGACCATGATGGGAACCCGGGGATCCTCGTCCAGCGCGGTGATGATCCGACGGTCGGTGGCGTCAAGTTCCTGCAATGTGACTACTTCCTGCCGATGATTCGTGCCCAGACTGGTCAGATCGACCAATTGAGATCGAGTCTGTTGCACCAACTGTATGCCCGCTGCTGAAATAGTGGCAACGAAGCAGGGCAAGGCCACCGCCGGAACCTGCGGGCACCGGACTCTTGGAACACCTCCCGAGCGTCCGCCACGACTTCCCGCAAGGAAGCAGCCGCTGATTGACTCTTGTTCACGCATTGTCATTCCGCACTCGCCCGCCCAGCGGGCAGCACAGTAAGAGCCCCTGAGCCACCGGATCGTTGCGGTAGCTGAGGGGCTCTTGTGTTCCCTCGGCACATTGACTGCCGCATAGGCTTGGGCCATGACTTCCGCAGGACGCTTTGCTCCCAGCCCGTCGGGCGAACTCCACGTTGGCAACCTGCGGACAGCCATCCTCGCCTGGCTCTTCGCCCGGTCCACCGGGAGGAACTTCCTGCTTCGCGTCGAGGACCTGGACCGCGAACGGTCCGGCGCGGAGGCGGAGCAGCTCCGCGATCTGCAGGCTGTGGGCGTGACGTGGGACGCCGCCGTCGTTCGCCAGACGGAGCGGACCCAGCTCTACTCGGCAGCGATTGCCAGCCTTACGGCTGAGGGCCGCACCTACGAGTGTTTCTGCACTCGTCGCGAGATCCAGGAGGCGCCATCCGCTCCGCACGCACCGCAGGGCGCGTACCCGGGGACGTGCCGGCGTTTGTCCGAGGCCGAACGGGAAATCCGCCGGGCGTCCCGGCCGGCATCCATCCGGTTACGCGCCGACGTCGGTGAGTGGGCTGTGGAGGACCAGTTGCACGGGAGCTATTCGGGCGTGGTGGACGACTTTGTACTGCGCAGGAATGACGGCGTCACCGCCTACAACCTGGCAGTGGTGGTGGACGATGCCGCGCAGGGAATCGACCAGGTGGTGCGCGGCGATGACCTCCTGCCCTCCACTCCCCGGCAGGCGTACCTGGCGACGCTGTTGGGCTTGCCGGTCCCGGAATATGCGCACGTTCCCTTGGTGGTTAATCACGACGGCGCGCGGCTGGCAAAGCGCGACGGAGCCGTAACGCTGGGCGACCTTGCCGCCGTCGGAATTCCCGCCGGCACCGTGCGGGACATCATTCTCCAGTCGCTGGGATTGCCCGTCGGGAGCCTGGAAACCGCCTTGGCGGCGTTCCATCCGGCAGGGCTGCCGCGGGATCCCTGGGTGTGGATAACTCCCAAGGCGGGGACACCGTCCGGCTAGGCTGGCTTGATGCATTCATCGGTGATCGCCCCAGGTTTCGAATCCGTCGCAGCCCTCTTCGAGAGCTTCCTTGAACAAGACCCTGCATACTCTGCGCAAGTGGCGGCCTACCATCGCGGCGTCAAAGTCCTGGACCTGAGCGGCGGTCCGCATATCCGCGCCGATTCGGTGACGGGCGTTTTCTCCTGCTCGAAGGGGATGGGCGGGCTGGTCATCGCCTTGCTGGTTCAAGACGGTGTCCTGGATCTCGACGCGGAGGTGGTCAAGTACTGGCCCGAGTTCGGGGTCGAAGGCAAAGCGTCCATTACCGTGGCGCAACTGCTGTCGCACCAAGCGGGACTGCTGGGCGTTGACGGTGGGCTGACCCTCGAGGAGGTCAATAACTCGGAGGTGGCCGCCGCCAAGCTCGCGAAGCTTCCACCGCTTTGGAAGCCGGGGGCCGCTTTCGGCTACCACGCGCTGACCATTGGCATCTTCATGGAGGAGTTGTGCCGCCGCATCACGGGTTCGACGCTCCAGCAGGTTTTTGAACAACGCATCAGGTCCGTGGCCGACGCACATTTCTACCTCGGGTTGCCGGCAGAGGAAGAGCCGCGGTTTGCGCCGTTCCGATGGGCTGCCGATCCCTCGTGGCCATGGGTTGACCCTGCCAGCCACTTTGGGCTGACAACGAACGCAACCGTGGGCGACATCCTTGACCTGCCCAATATTCCGGAGGTCAGGGCCGCGGGCTTGTGTTCGGCAGCGGGAGTTGCCAGTGCTGACGGGATGGCGCGGATCTACGCGCTGGCCCTGACGGGGTTGGCCGAGACTTCAGCGGATGGCGGACAGGCTGCCGTCGGACCTCTGCTGACGGAAGAGACCATCCGTGTTGTCTCCGCCGAACAGGTCTTTGGCATCGACCGCGTGTTCGGCGAAACCGGCTGCTTTGCCACGGCGTTCATGAAGGCGCACAGTCGGATGCCGTTTGGCAGCTACCGGGCCTTCGGACACGATGGCGCGAGTGCCTCCTTGGGGTACGCGGACCCGGTTTACGAGCTGGGCTTTGGATACGTGCCGCAGCAAGCCGAACCCGGGGGAGTTGGTTGCCGGAACCTGCGGCTCAGTTCCGCGGTGCGGCAGGCCATCGCGGAGCTCTAGTTTCCTGGGCTGTGCGGTCCGCAACAGTCCCCACGGCGCCGCAGTTCTGCGGTGTCATCCTTGGGCCGCGCGAGCTCCTGCAGCCTGGGCTGCGGGAAGTCCGGCGGCCATGCCTGGCGCGTTCCAGGAGTGCTTCGCGCAGTTTGCCGGGTGGACATCACGCGCGCCTTCCCCCCGGACTGCTGGCGTCCGGAAGGGGAGCCTTGGTGAATGTTGCCAGCACGGCGGCGTTCCAGCCGATCCCGCGCAAGGCCGTTTACGGCGCAACCAAGGCGTTTGTCCTGAGTTTCACGGAGGCCGTGGCCCACGAGACCAAGGACTCGGACCTCCGGGTCCTGGCTCTGTGCCCTGGGGCCACCCGTACGGAGTTTTTCGACGTCCTGGGCAGTGAATCCGCCACCGTCGGCGTCATGCAGACGTCCGAACAAGTGGTCGAGACCGCGCTGAAGGCCCTTGGTGGCAAGCGCTCACGGTTGCCATCGCCGCCCGCGCTGTGCAGGACTGACAGCGTTGCGGGGCCCGCTCTACGCCCCAAGAGGGCCTCGAAGCACGCAAAGCGGGCCACGCAGCGCGAACCCATGCGACACACTTGAACGCATGGGGGACATGTACAGGGTATGAGCCACATTTCGAAGTCGGACCATGAGAGCAGCTTTCGCCTGCTCTATGAGTCCCTGTACGAGGACCTGCACAAGTTTGTCCAGCGCAGGGCCCACCCGGATCATGCTGACGACGTTGTTGCCGAGACGTTCCTGGCAGTGTGGCGGAGGTTTCAGGACGTCCCCACTGGACATGGTGACGCGAGGGCATGGATTTTTGGAGTGGCCCGCAACATCCTGCTCAATACCCTGCGCGGAGACCAACGCCGCCAAACCCTTGGAGTCCGCTTGGCAGTAGCAGCTGCCGTGCAATCGCCGGGCGAAAGCATGGATGTCGTTTTGAACAGGGTTGACCTGAGCCGGGCATGGAATTCCTTATCGGCCGTGCATCAGGAAGCCCTGGGTCTTGCCGTCTTCGAGGAACTCAATGCAACACAGGCCGGAGTGGTTCTGGGTATTTCCCCCGTGGCCTTTCGGCTCAGGCTGGGCCGGGCACGCCGGGCACTTCGACTGTTGATGAACCACTCGCCCGCGGTTGCCGCGGAATTCACTTCCGAGCTGATGAGGACCAAAACGCCATGAGCCCGCGCCAAGACACAGACACTTTGCTGCAATCCCTGGACCCCGCGAACGCAGGCCGAATCGATGCCCACCGGTCCAGCTCGGATCTGGTGCGCATCCTTTCCACGGATCCCTCGAAAGCCCACGTCCAGTCCAGTCCAAAGAAACGGACCTATCGGCGTCTGGCCCTTCTCGGCGGGGCCGTGGCTGTGGTGACGGCCGGTCTGCTGGTTCTTCCGGGCCTGACGGGAGGGGACCAAGCGTTTGCCACCTGGACGGCCGTGCCCTCCGGCATGAGTGCCAAGGAACGCCATGACGTGGCCGAGGAGTGCAGGGCGTCCAACAAGGACGTGGGCGGAGGGATGTACGGGAATGACCTCGCGACGGCCAAGGTAGCCATTTCCGAACGCCGAGGGGCCTGGACAACGGTTGTTCTTGCCGGTCAGGGCGGATTCTCAGCCCTATGCATCACCGACGATTCCTTCCACCTCTTTGGCAAGTCGCGGATAGGCGCCATTGGCGGTCCGGCCAATACCGCTCCCCTCGGGCCTCGGGACCTGCGCTCCATGGCATTGGGCACGGGAACCATGGGCGCAGGAGACATTTCCCTGGCGGCAGGCGAGGCGGGTTCCGCCGTCGTCGGAATGACCTACCAGAGCAAAACCCACGGTGACGTGGCTGCCACCGTGTCCCTGGGGCGTTTCGCGTTGTGGTTGCCCGGGGAGGAACTGCGGAACGCCTCGTCCGAGGGCATGGATGTTCTGGTGACGTACGACGACGGTACGACCGGGGTGCGGACGCTTTCCTTTGAGGAATGAACGGTCAGCCCGCTGCCGCCTCCAGGCGCCGCAGCGCTGCTGCGCGGCCCCTGTGGCCCAAGCGTTCGTCGAGGGCGATGGAGATCCCCAGGGCGGCGACCATGACCAGCATGCACACCGGTACGGAGGCTCCGGCTGCGGCCAGTGCGATGCTTCCGGCAAGGACCGCTGCCACCATGGCAGTGCTCCACAGCACGTGCTTGTCCACGCCCAGCATGGCGGTATAGAGGGTGGTCAGCGAGACCTTGAAGATTGCCACGGGAACAGCGATCCAGGCCACCGCCGCCGCCGCGCTGATGTGGGCCTCGTGGTCGATGAAATAGGCCGCAACGTGGAGCCCTGCGCCGGTTGCCGCAATCGACGCGAAGACGATCATGTGGCCATAGCCGAAGAGGAACGAGCGGTGGCGCTGGAGGTGGAGTGACTTGCCGGAGGGAAGGATGAAGTAGATCCACCACATCCCGAAGGCCAAGCCCGTTCCACCGATCCCCACCACGGCTGCCTCCAGGGACCAGCCGTGCAAGGCAACGATCGCGCGGAGGGTTTCAATGGCACCGATCAGGCATTCGCCCAGGGCAATGATCGCCAACAAACCGTAGCGCTCGGCAATGTGGTGGGCGTGCCAAGGGGTACGCATCTTCCGCTCTGCGAGCCCGGGGACGGACATTTCCAGGATGAACAGCGGTGCGGCAAGAAGGAAGGTGGTGAGGACGTCCGTCTCGATGACCAGCGCGGCCACCCAACCAAGCTGCACCAAGGCCAAGTACTTCGCGTAGCGGAGGCACGTCTCGCGGCGTTCCGGGTCCTGCTTGGCCGCCCGCAACCACTGGAACACCAAGGCCAGGCGCATCACGATGTAGCCGATGAGGATGGCCACGTTGTTCACGTGGTCGCCCTCCAGCAGCGAATGGAACATGGGCTCGATGCCCATCGCCAGGATCAGGACGCCGATCATCTGGACCATGGTGACTACGCGGAACACCCAGTCGTCGGTGTCGTAGGCGCTGGCGAACCACGTGAAGTTCACCCACGCCCAGATCACGGCGAACATGGCATAGCAGAAACCGAGGAGGCCTGCCCCGAAGTGTGCTTCGGCCACGTTGTGTGCCAACTGGTTGGCGGCGACGCTGAACGCGATGACGAAGGTCAGGTCGAAGAACAGTTCAAGGGGCGTGGCGGTGCGGTGCTTTTCATGCGGATCGCGTCCGCCCATGCGCGCCAAGGCATGGCGAAGGGGATTCGTGGACATAGCTCAAAGATTACCGCCGGAGAACTGGCGTGCGCCGGGGTCGCGGAAATGCGTCGAGATCCCCCCGGAAACTTCCGGACGAACAAGCAGGCTTCCCGCGAACCCGCCGGACCTCCTGCCTAGATCCGGCCCAGGACATCGATGTCTTCGAGGAACTCTTGGTACACCTCGTCGCTGACGGTGGTGCGGGTGTCGGCGATCGCGTCGAGGTAGTCCTGGGTGACCGGTCCCTTTCGGCCGTTGGCGGCGGTGGCACCCAAAGCAGCGCCGTCGTCGTACACTGCTTTTTCCAGGGCGCGCTGGGAGGCGCTGCGCGCGGCGAACTCGATGTCCGCGGGCGAGAAGCCTTCAGTACGGTCCACCAAAAGAGAAACGTCCACAGAGTCCACCACCGTTGCCGGGATGAAGCGCTGCCACATGGCCTCGCGGGCGTGGATGTCCGGTAGGCCGATGGGGATGACGTAGTCGAACCGGCCGTGGCGCAGGAATGCGGTGTCCAGGGCGCGGATGAAGTTGGTAGCACACACCAACAGGCGCCCGGGCTGCTCGCGGAAGGCAGGGATGATCTTCAGCAGCTCGTTCGTGACGCCCTGCAGCGGCGAAGGCGGGTCGCCGGCGCGCTGGGAGGCGATTTCCTCCACCTCGTCGATGAACACCACCGCGTGCTCCAGCTCCGCGATCTCCAGGAACGTTTCCCGCAAGGCACCGGCCAGGCCCTTGGGGTCGGACGCCAGGCGAGAGGGGAAGACTTCCACGAACGGCCATTCCAACCGGGACGCGATGGCCTTGGCAAACGTCGTTTTGCCGGTGCCGGGAGGGCCGAACAGCACCACGGCCCGCGGTGGCACCACGCCGTATTCGTCGGCGAGGTCGGCCTCGGCCAAGGGAAGCACCAGCCGACGTTCCAGGAGTTCCTTCTCCCGCTTCATACCGGCCACGTTCTCCCACAGATCGCGGGCCAGGATCCGACCGCCGAGCAGGCTGAGCGGTTCCAGTTCCTGCCGCTGGACGGGGATGGTCCGTTCGAAGTAGCGCAGGTTCTTCTTCACCACGAACCCGCGGCCAAGGAACGCCTCCACCCGGGTTTCGGTTTCGGGCATGAGCGCGGAGAGCTTGTTCAGGCCGTGCGGCGCCATCCGGTTCTCGACGGCGGACAGCAGCGAGGTGCCGATGCCGCGACCCCGGAACTCGGTGAGGGTCGCGAGGAAAACCACCCAGCCTTGGTCGTGCGCGGCCCGTCCGACGGCGGCGCCCACCACCTGGTCGCCCTGCACGGCCACGACTGCGTGGTCCTTTTCGCATGACGCCAGGACCTCGGACAACGCGTATACAGGCTCCACGCCATCGGCCTTCAATGACTCCCACAGATGCAGGATCCCGTCCAGGTCGGATGAGTGGAAGTCCCTGATACGCCAGTTGGTCATGGCCATGTCTCCTGAATGGTCAAAGTGGATCGCCGTTGATGCCTTGGAGTTGAGCATAGGGGAATCGCGCGAACGGAACGTTGCGGGACGGTTGCGTTAAGGAGCAAACGTTCGACGGCGGCCTGTCGCCGCTGGCGTTCGTCCCGCCGTCGTGCCTCCCGCCTAAGATGAGCGCAACGAAGCTGCTTGTCGCGCCATAGGTGGGGGAGAATCGTGGGCTTGTTTTCGAAGGCATCGTGGGTGGGCGGCGGACTGGCTGCCCTGCTGATCGCTGGGCCCCTGGCCCCGGCCTCCGTGGCGGCAGACCCGGACGAGGTCTACACCTACGGCCCCCCGATCGTCGGTGCGGTCCTGTCCGTGGAAGGGGCCCCGGCCTACTTCGCCAACTGTGGCGGAAGCGGTGAACCCAGCTATTCCATCCAGTGGCTCAGGGACGGCGAGCCAGTGGATGGCCGGCCGCCCTATTCGCCGTATCTGTTCCCCTTGGAAGCGAGCGACATTGGCAGCCGTATCTCTGCCATTGCCACGGGATCTCCCAGCAACTGTGCGGGCCTTGAGGTGGTTACAGAGCCCAGCGAGGTCATCCGCAAGGCCCCCACGCGTGCTACCGGATTCACGGGACGCGATACTTTCGAGCTCCTGGCCCGCCGCCACGACGGGACATTGATGATGTATCTCGGGCTGGAGTCAGGGCCCGGCTGGCAGGAGACACGCCAGGTCGGGCCCGGGTGGGGAGTGTTCAACCGGATTGTCGCTGCCGGTGATTTCACCAACGATGGCATCACCGATCTCATGGCGACGGACACGTCCGGCACGCTGTTCCGCTTTCAAGGAACGGGCGACGGCGGTTTCTACACCTTCCGCCATGCCGTCGGCTGGGGCTGGGGTGCTATCGGCAACGTGGTGGGGCCTGGAGACTTCGACGGCGATGGCATGAACGACCTGCTTGGCAGTGAGGCAAACGGAGACCTCTATGTGTTCCCCTCGCATCCGTGGGGCGGCTGGAGTCCCCGCGCGAAAGTCGGCCAGGGCTGGGACGTGATGGACCAGCTCATCGGGCCGGGCGATTGGGATGGCGATGGGAATGTGGATGTCCTGGCCAAGGATAAATCCGGCCGGCTCTACGTCTATGGCGGAGACGGCCATGGTGGATGGACCACCTCGCGCCAGATCGGCCAGGGCTGGAACGCCCTCACCATGATTGGCGGCGCTGGGGATTTCAACCGGGACGGCTTCCCCGATGTCCATGGGGTCAACGCTGCCGGCGATTTGCTGATGTACTACGGCGATGGCCGCGGCGGGTGGAAGGGTGTCGAGACCGTCGGTTGGGGCTGGAACGTTTTCAACGGGCTCTACTGAAACAAACCCGGCCGCCTACTGAACCGGACGCAGCCGCAAACCCTGCATGCCGCCGTCGACCGCCAGCGAGGTTCCCGACGTCGAACCGGACAGCGGACTCGCAAGGTACGCCACGGCACCGGCCACCTCGTGCGGATCCACCATCCGCCCGTGGGGTTGGCGTGCGTTCAGCGCTGCCCGTTCGGCAGCAGGATCGGCAGCGGCATCCAGCAGGCGGCCAACCCACGGCGTGTCTACAGTGCCCGGGTTTACGCAGTTGACGCGGATTCCTTCGCGCACGTGGTCGGCCGCCATGGCGAGCGTGAGGGACAGGACCGCGCCCTTCGACGCCGAGTACAGCGCACGCTGCGGGAGTCCCGCCGTCGCCGCGATCGAGCATGTGTTGACGATCGTGGCGGCCGGCGACTCGCGCAGGTACGGCAGGGCGGCCCGGCTCACACGCGCGATTCCGACGACGTTGATGTTGAGCACGCGCAGCCACTCGTCGTCGTCGTTCGCGGCGATGTCGCCTTGGGCGCCGATCCCGGCGTTGTTGATCACGACATCCAGCCGACCGAACCGCTGGGCTACACGTTCGACGGCGGAACGCACCGAGGCGTCGTCGGCCACGTTGCATTCGACGCCGAAGTGCGGGCTGGCTTCCGGGTTCAGGTCCAGGACAGCGACCTGGGCGCCCCCGGCGGCGAGGCGGTCCGCGATGGCCGCCCCGATGCCGGAGGCGCCGCCGGTCACGAGTGCCGCGAGGCCTTCAAGGTCGTTGCCCACCGTGGTTGCCACGGCCTAGGCGTTGGAGCTCACGAACGAAACGGGCTGCGCCGCACCTGCCACGGCGCGGTAGTACTCCTGCCGTTGGCGTCCCAGGCCGTCAATTTCCAGCTCGATCACGTCGCCGGGCTGGATGAACGGGAACCGTCCGGACAATGCGACGCCCTCGGGAGTTCCGGTGATGATCACATCGCCCGGTTCCAGGACCATGTACTGGCTGAGGTGATGGACGATCGTGGCGGGATCGAAAATCATGTCCGAGGTGTTGGAGTCCTGGCGGGGTTCACCGTTGACCCGGGTCTGCAGGCGCAAGTTGCCAGGCTCGATATCCGTGGCCGGCACCAGCCAGGGACCCAGGGGAGTGGAGCCAGGCAGGCTCTTGCCCTTGGTCCATTGCCCGGCCGCACCCGGAATCTGGTAGTCGCGTTCGGAAAGATCGTTGGCCACGGCGTAGCCGGCAATGTGGTTCGCAGCCTCCGAAACGGAGGAAAGGTAGGACGCTTCCTTGCCGATCACGATTGCCAGTTCCACTTCCCAGTCGTACTTTTCCGACGACGGCGGGATAGGAGCGGCGTCGAAAGGGCCACTGATGGTGTTGCTCGGCTTGAGGAAGACCACGGGAACCTCGGGCGGGGTGGCGCCTGATTCTGCAGCGTGGGCGGTGTAGTTGAGGCCGATGGCGATGACGGATCCGGGCCGCGATACCGGCGCTCCGATGCGCAGCCCTTCGGCGGAGATTTCTGCCAGTTCCCCGGATTCCAGCGCTTGGCGGGTCCGTTCGATGCCATCGGCGGCGAGGAAGCCGCCGTCGATGTCGTTGGTCAGTGACAAGAGGCTGAAGTACTTCTCCGTGCCGCTGGCGTCCTGGGCGATGACGGCCGGTTGTTCGTTTCCGGCCGTACCCAGCCTGGCGAATTTCAAGGTCATGGCTTCCTCCGTGCGTTCGGGACTAACATCCGAGCTCTAGTGTGGTGTTTTCCTCCATAATACGGAAATGTGACCCGTTGACAACTAAGACATCGGATGTTTAGGCTCGTGACACTTCCTCGAATGCGCAGCCAGGAGCCTCATGAGCATCGTCACCGCAGTGGATACCTTCGATATCCGCTTCCCCACCTCCCTGGAACTGGATGGCTCGGACGCCATGAATCCGGATCCCGACTACTCTGCCGCCTACCTGATCATCCGGACTGATGCTGCCGACGGGCATGAGGGCCACGGTTTCGTGTTCACGATCGGTCGCGGGAACGAGGTTGAAACGGCCGCCATTGAAGCGTTGAGAGGCCATATCCTGGGCCGCAACGTTGAAGAACTCCTGGGCGACATGGGCGCCACCTGGAAGCTCCTGGCCCACGATTCCCAACTCCGCTGGCTGGGACCGGAGAAGGGCGTCATGCACATGGCGATCGGGGCCGTAGTCAATGCCCTGTGGGACCTGAAGGCCAAGAGGGCGGGCATGCCGCTGTGGGAGCTCCTTTCGAGGATGAGTCCCGAAGAGCTCGTGAACCTGGTGGACTTCCGGTACCTGACGGACGCTTTGACCCCGGAAGAAGCCCTTGGGATACTCCGCGCCGCAGAGCCAGGACGGGAAGCGCGGCGTTCGCGACTGCACGCTGAGGGTTACCCCGCGTACACCACGACGCCGGGCTGGCTGGGTTACAGCGACGGGAAGCTTTCGCGATTAGCCAAGGAAGCCGTGGCTGACGGGTTCACCCAGATCAAGCTCAAGGTGGGAGCGTCCCTGGAGGACGACATCCGGCGCGTCCGGGCTGCCAGGGCTGCCGTGGGACCGGATATCCGGATCGCCGTGGACGCCAACCAGCGCTGGGATGTCCGGGATGCCATCGACTGGATGGCACACTTGGCACCCTTCGACATCGCATGGATCGAGGAACCCACCAGCCCGGACGATATTCTGGGCCACGCGGCCATTGCCCGCGGGGTGGCTCCGATCCCCGTAGCAACCGGAGAGCACGTCCAGAACCGGGTGGTGTTCAAGCAGTTGCTGCAGGCCCAGGCCGTGGAGGTGTTGCAGATTGACGCCGCCCGCGTGGCCGGAGTCAACGAGAACATCGCCATCCTGCTGCTCGCGGCCAAGTTCGGCGTGCGGGTGTGCCCACATGCCGGCGGAGTGGGCTTGTGCGAAGCCGTGCAGCACCTGTCCATGTTCGACTACGTAGCGGTTTCCGGGACCAAGGAGGACCGGATGATTGAGTTCGTGGACCACCTGCACGAGCACTTCGTGGACCCCGTTGACGTCCACGCCGGAGCCTACTGGCCGCCCGCCGAGCCCGGGGCCGGGAATGAGATGCTCCGTGAAACACTGGCTGAATACAGCTTCCCCGACGGCCCGGTCTGGAAGGACAAGCATTGATCAAGCACGCACCCTGGTTTGAAGAAGCCCGCTTTGGCATGTTCGTGCATTGGGGCCTCTACGCGCTCCCGGCCCGGCACGAGTGGGTGATGAACCGGGAAGATCTCAGCGTCCAGGCCTACGAACAGTACTTCCAGCGCTTTGATCCGGACCTCTACGATCCCCGGGATTGGGCCCGCGCCGCCCGCAACGCCGGGATGAAGTACGTTGTCCTGACCACCAAGCACCACGACGGCTTCTGCCTCTGGGACTCCGCTTTGACGGACTACAAAGCTACGAACACGCCCGCAGGCAAGGACCTCCTCCAGCCCTACGTCGAGGCGCTCCGGGCAGAGGGGCTCAAAGTGGGGTTCTACCATTCGCTCATCGACTGGCATCATCCGGATTTCACCATCGACGGCGTGCACCCCCAACGCAACGCTGCCGACGTCGAACATCTCAACAGCGGACGCGACATGGCCCGCTACCGCGAGTACCTGCATGGCCAGGTGCGTGAGCTCCTCAGCAACTACGGAACCATCGACTACCTGTTCTTCGACTTCTCCTACGCCGGCCATCCGGACTTTTGGGGCGGCAAAGGCAGCAAGGACTGGGACTCCGAAGCCTTGCTCGCCATGGTTCGGGAACTGCAGCCCGGGATCATTGTCAACGACCGGCTGGACATCCCGGGAGACTTTGTCACGCCCGAGCAGTACCAGCCCGCCGCTCCCATGATGCTCGACGGCGTCCCGGTCACCTGGGAGGCCTGCCAGACGTTGAACGGCAGTTGGGGGTATGACAGGGACAATCTGGACTACAAGTCTGTTGACCTGCTGGTCCGCATGCTCGTGGACGGGGTATCCAAGGGCGGCAACCTGCTGCTGAACGTCGGTCCCACAGGGAGGGGCAACCTGGATCCGCGTGCGCTCGCATCCCTTGAAGGGATCGGCGAGTGGATGAAGCTGCATTCCCGGTCGATCTACGGTGCAGGGCCCTCTGCTTGGACCGCGCCGCCGGATACCCGCTACACCCAGCGCGGGGACAGGCTTTACGTGCACCTGTTCGCGTGGCCGTTCGAGTACGTCCACCTTCCGGGTTTGGCCGGAAAGGTGGAGTACGCCCAACTCCTCAACGACGCCTCCGAGGTCTTCCTCCGCGAGGTGGATCCTGAACAGCAGGCCATGAACATGACGCCCAGTCGCCAGCCCGCTGGGACCCTGACCATCAAGCTCCCCGTGCAACGACCCGATGTGGCAGTGCCCGTGCTGGAGCTTTTCCTTGCATCGGAGACCGTCGATGGGTGAGTCGATCGCACTCCACACCCGCCTCAAGCCGGGAACCGAAGCTGAGTATGCCGAAGCCCATGCGAACATCCCGCCCTCGTTGGTTCAGGCGCTCAAGGACGCGGGTGTCCGCAACTGGCGGATCTGGCGCAGCGGGCAGGATCTCTTCCACGTGGTGGACGTGGACGACTACCAGGCCATGCGCCGTGCGCTCGCGGACCACCCGGCCAATGTTCCCTGGCAGGCGCGCATGGCCGAACTTCTTGAGGTCCAGGACGATTACTCCGGTGACGATTCGGGTATCCAGAAGGTATGGGAACTGCCATGAACACTCACTCCGCTGAAATCCCCAAGCTCGGGAAACTCGGCCTTGGTGGGGCCGGGATCGGGAACCTCTACCGGGCCATTCCGGACGGCGAGGCGCTCGCCACCGTGTTGGCGGCCTGGGACGCCGGTATCCGGTACTTCGACACCGCCCCGCACTACGGTCTGGGCCTGTCCGAACAGAGACTGGGCGCAGTCCTTCGGGACAAGCCGCGGAACGAGTTCGTCATCTCCACAAAGGTTGGACGCGTACTGGAACCCTCCTCGGACGGTGGCCTGGACCCCGAAGGCTTCGACGTCCCCGCAGACAAGAAGCGCGTGTGGGACTTCTCCGAGGCCGGTATCCGACGCAGCCTGGAAGACTCCCTGGAACGCCTCGGACTGGACCACGTGGACATTGCCTACCTTCACGACGCGGACGTCCATGACCTACGGGCCGGAATCACCCAAGGACTCCCTGCCCTGGAAAAACTGCGTTCCGAGGGTGTGGTCAAAGCGATCGGCGTTGGCCTCAACTCCGCCGAAGCCGCCCTCGAATGCGTCGAAGCCGCGGACCTCGACCTTGTGATGCTCGCCGGACGTTACACGCTGCTGGAGCAGCCCAGCGTCCCGCTGCTTGACCGCTGTGTGGAGCGCCGCACCGGCGTCGTGAACGTTGGCGTCTTCAACTCCGGACTATTGGCCCGTCCCGAAGTCCCCAACGACGCGCACTACAACTACGATCAAGCGCCGAGGGCCGTGGTGGAGCGGGCGCGGGCGCTCGCCGATGTTTGCCGCGGGTTTGGCGTGGAACTTCCGACGGCGGCACTCCAGTTTCCGTTGCGGCATCCCGCCGTGGTGAACGTGACCGTCGGGGCCAGTGCTCCGGAGCAAGTTTCTGCCAACGCCGCCCGGATCGAAGAGCCGGTGCCGGAGGAGCTGTGGGCCGCGTTGGAGACCGTGCCGCGTGATTGATGCGCATCTGCACTTGTGGAGCCTGGACACTTTCGTCACCGGAGGTGTCCGGCCCTACTCGTGGCTTGGCCAGCAGCATGGCGCACTGTTCCGGAGCTTCGGTGATTTCCCCCGTCATCTCGGAGCAACGGTAAGGCTCGCACGGGAGTTGCCCGGGCTGACTGTGGTCCTGGATCACTTGGGAAAACCGCCGCTCGGTGACCCCGACGGCCTGGAGTTGTGGCGGACTGGGTTCAGTGCCTTGGGAAGCACGGGAAATGCGGTGGCCAAGCTGTCCGGGCTGCACTTGCCGGTGTTGAGTACACGGCGGACGCTTGAGGTACTCCTGGAACTCGTCTCAGCGTTGTCTCCGGACGAGCAGGCAGCCATTCTGGAAGGCACGGCGATCCGCGCGTACGGGCTGTGACCCTTAGAGCGCCTGCCTTAGCCAGTTCTCCACGCCGCTGATGTGTACCGTCATTAGCGCCTTGACCAGTTCGGCATCCCCGCGCTCCAAGGCATCGGTAATGGCACGGTGCTCGGCCAAGGTATGCGCCACGGCCTTCTCCTGGGTGAGGCCGCGCCAGATCCGGGCCCGGACCGTGCTGCTGGACAGCGCCTCCAGAAGGCTGCCCAGGTAGTCGTTTCCGGCCGCTTCGATGATGATGCTATGGAATTCGAGGTCGTGGGTCACGAGTTCTTCCACGGGGGTGTCCTCGTTGATTCCGTCCATGGTGCCGCGCAGCTTCTCGATGCCCTCGGGGGTGATCTTGCCCGCCGCCAGGTGCGCAGTGGCCGGTTCCAGGATTCGTCGGACCTCAAAGAGTTCAAGGATGGAGCGGTCCTGGTGCAGGTCCACCACGAACGCCACGGCCTCGTTGAGCAGCTTCGCGTCCAGGCTGGTCACGTAGGTTCCATCGCCCCGCCGCACGTCCAGCACACGGATCAGTTCCAGCGCCTTGACGGCCTCCCGCAGCGAACTTCGCGACAAGCCCAGCCGTTCGCTGAGTTCCTTTTCCGGCGGAAGACGGTCGCCGGCCTTGAGTTCCCCGCGTATCAGCATGTCCTTGATCTTGCCGATCGCCTCATCTGTGACAGCCATGGACCAATAGTAGACGGCAATGATCGGATGTCTCGGTTCGCCGCGTTCTCACCCAACTGGGGGACAGCACACGTTCCACTGAGCGCTCACTGCAGCATGTGCTGTCCCCTACTTGGGCGTTAACCAACGACGGCGGCACCCAAGTTCCGCTGGTACGGAACCCGGGTGCCGCCGTCGGGCACTTCTTGCTACTTATCGCCGCCAGGCAGGGGGCGGTTCGCTATCACGGGCGCGCTGCCCGTGTAGCCGTCCCGCGTGGCTGCAAGCTCATGGATCTGCTTGCGGCACAGGAACCAGCCCCAGACCATGAGTCCGCAAGCCACCGCCGTGACCAGCATGGTGAGCGGCGATTCGATGAAGACCATCACCAGGACGCCCGCCAGGAAGATCAACGACAGCCAGCCCGTGTAGGGCGCGCCGAAGAGCCGAAACGACGGGCGTTTGACCCAGCCCTTGTCCGCCCAGCGCTTCAACTGCATCTGGCACAGGACGATCGTGGCCCAGGTGACAATGATGCCAACGGAAGCTACGTTCAGGACGATTTCGAAGGCTTCCGATGGAACCAGGTAGTTCAGCGGGACACCGAGCAGGGAGACGCCGGCCGTGATCGCGATGCCACCATAAGGCACGCCGGCCTTGTTCATGCGCTGGGCGAACTTGGGAGCCGATCCGTTGACGGACATCGAGCGCAGGATACGGCCCGTGGAGTACAGCCCTGCGTTCAGCGAGGACAGCGCTGCGGTGAGGACCACGAGGTTCATGATCACGTCGACGCCCTGCACACCGATGGAACCGAAGAACGTCACGAACGGGCTGACACCCTTCTCGTACGAGGTGTAGGGGAGGAGGAGTGCCAGCAGGATGACCGAGCCGACGTAGAAGACTGCGATACGGAAGACCACGGAGTTGATGGCCTTGGGCATGATCTTTTCCGGGTTCGCGGTCTCACCGGCGGCGGTGCCGACGAGTTCGATCGAGGCGTAGGCGAACAGCACACCCTGCATGAGGATGATCATGGGAAGGATGCCGTTGGGGAAGATTCCGCCGTTGTCCGAGATGAGGCTGAAGCCCACTGTCTGGCCATCAACGGGCGTGCCGAAAATGACGAAGTAGGTGCCAACCAGGAGGAAGGCCACCAGCGCGGCCACCTTGATCAGCGCGAACCAGAACTCCATCTCGCCGAAGACCTTCACCGAAACGAGGTTCAGGCTAAGCACAACCACCAGGGCGATAAGGGCCCACGCCCACTGCGGAACGGCGCCCATCCAGGGGACGTACTTACCGAAGAAGTTCATGTAGAGCGCGGCTGCCGTGATGTCCACGATGGTGGTAGTGGCCCAGTTGATCCAGTAGAACCAGCCCGAAACGAACGCCGCTTTTTCGCCGAAGAACTCACGGGCGTAGGAGACGAACGAACCCGACGACGGGCGGTGCAGCACCAATTCGCCGAGCGCGCGGAGGATCAGGAAAGCAAAGAAACCGCAGACTGCATAGGCGATGACCAGCGAAGGGCCGGCTGCGTTGAGCCGTCCGCCCGCGCCGAGGAACAGGCCGGTACCGATGGCACCGCCGATCGCGATCATCTGGATCTGCCGGGGCTTCAAGTCCTTGTGGTAGCCCGTGTCCTCCTTGTGGAGGGCTTTCTCGCTGGCATGCGCTTGGGCCGGGACCGTGTGGTCCGTGATGGGGTTGGTCATGGGAATCCTTACGGGTGTCCTGTTGGGGGTCTCATGGGCGCGCACGTCTGGGGGTTCGGGCGCGACTCAGAGCCTCTTGTGGGTGGCCTCATCGGGCGGGACGGCTTTCAAAGCCGCTGGGCTGACTGGCCGGATTGGCCTACTTGCTCAGGTTTGCCAGACGTTCGGGGCTGAGCAGTTCTTCAAGCTGGGCTGCGGTCAAGAGACCGTGTTCCAAGACGAGTTCTGCTACACCCTTGCCGGTGGCCAACGCCTCCTGGGCGATGGCAGTGGCGGAGGCATAACCGATGTGCGGGTTCAATGCCGTGACGAGACCGATCGACTGCTCCACGGTAAGCCGTAGCCGCTCGGTGTTTGCTGTGATGCCCCGGACGCAGCGTGCCGTAAGGGTGCGGCAGGCTGCTTCCAGGTGGGAAATGCTCTTGTGCAGGCTGTGCACAATGATCGGTTCGAAAGCATTCAGCTGGAGTTGCCCTGCTTCCGCGGCCATGGTGACCGTGACATCGTTGCCGATGACTTCGTAGGCCACCTGGCTGACCACTTCCGGGATCACCGGGTTGATCTTTCCGGGCATGATCGACGAGCCGGACTGTACTGCCGGCAGGTTGATCTCGCCCAGTCCCGCACGCGGTCCGGAGGACAGCAGGCGGAGGTCGTTGCAAATCTTCGAAAGCTTCACGGCCACGCGCTTCAGTACGCCGGACAGGTGGACGAACGCGCCCACGTCCTGGGTGGCCTCGATAAGGTCGGCCGCCGTGAGGAGGGGCAGGCCCGTGACTTCGGCGAGGTGCCTGCAGGCGGC
The DNA here is from genome assembly GCF_044748465.1 of Paenarthrobacter sp. NPDC089988. Taxonomy (NCBI): domain Bacteria; kingdom Bacillati; phylum Actinomycetota; class Actinomycetes; order Micrococcales; family Micrococcaceae; genus Paenarthrobacter; species Paenarthrobacter sp. NPDC089988. Next base: position 36,488 of record NZ_JBIVGD010000004.1, on the reverse strand, counting down.
GTCGGCGTACCCGGCCGGGGCGTTCAGGCCGGTGCCGATGGCCGTTGCGCCGAGGTTGATCTCGTGGATCAACATGTGCGATTCGTCCAAGCGGGCCCGGTCTTCGCCGATGGTCACGGCGTATCCGCCGAACTCCTGGCCGAGCGTCATTGGCACTGCATCCTGGAGCTGCGTGCGCCCCATCTTCACGACCGTCCGGAACTCCCGACCCTTTTCGGCGAAGGCAACCTCCAGCTCCTCCAGGGCTTCCAGGAGTTCCTTCACGGAAAAGATCGTGGCGAGGTTCACCGCCGTCGGGTAGACGTCGTTGGTGGACTGGCTCAGGTTGACGTGGTCGTTAGGGTGCAGCTTGGCGTAGTCACCCTTGGGGTGGCCAAGGATTTCCAAAGCACGGTTGGCGATTACCTCGTTGGCGTTCATGTTGGAGCTGGTGCCCGCGCCACCTTGGATCACGTCCACCATGAACTGGTCCTGGAGCTTGCCGTCCAGGATGTCTTGGCAGGCCTGCTCAATGGCATTGGCCCGTTCCTTATCCAGCAAACCAAGCTCGTGGTTGGTGCGCGCGGCCGCCTGCTTGACCGCGGCCAGCCCCCGCACCAGGTGCTTGTTCGTGGAGAGCGGTTGCCCCGTAATGGGGAAGTTCTCAATGGCTCTCAGGGTGTGGACGCCCCAATATGCATCCGCGGGGACATTGCGGTCGCCCAAAAGGTCGTGTTCGGAACGGAGAGGGATCGCCTGATCGACGGTGGTCATAGCTGTCCTTTAGTTAGTGCTGAAAATCTGTGCCGCACGGAGTTCGCCGACCGGAAGGCCGCCACCCAGGACGGGTGGGCTTTGCAGCGTGTCCAGGCTGCCGCCGTCGAGCCCCAACTCCTTCAGGGCCGCGACGGTAACCGGCATGCGCGCCCGGTCTCCGCCGTCTGAAATCTTGACGGCCAAGCCGCGGCCGTCCGCGAGGCCCACCAGCTGAAGGCCTTCGAAGCCGTCCTTGGCGAGCAGGCCCGGAACAGCGCGCATGAGGGCAGTGACATCGCGGCCCTCTCCGGCGACCATCTCCGGGAAGCGGCGCATGGCGTGGGCGACCTTGCCCTCGTTGGTGTTTTCCTCTGCTGAGGCAAGGCGACCGTAGGCGCGGGCCATGCCGTGCAGGGAGTGCGCGAAGAGCGGTGTGCCGCATCCGTCCGTGCTCACTGCGGCGGCTTCCTCGCCGGTCAGCTCGGTGATGGTGTCGCGGACCAGGACCTGCAGCGGGTGCTCCGGGTGCAAGTACCCCTCAACAGGCCAACCATTGATGACGCAGACGGCTGTCATGGAAGCGTGCTTGCCCGAGCAGTTTTGCGCCAGCTGGGTGGGGCCGTTTCCTTCCCGCAGCCATTCGTTGCGTTCTTCGACCCCGTAGGGAAGGTCCGTGCTGTTGCCCAGGCTTGCCTCGGTGAGGCCGTGAAGCTTCAGGATTTCGGCGGCACCGTCACGGTGTTTCTTGCTGCCCGAGTGGCTCGCCGCGGTCAGGGCCAAGAGCTCTTCCGGGATGTCCAGGCCGGCCCTGAGGAGCGCGACGGCCTGAAGGGGTTTCAGGCTCGACCGGGGATACATCGGGGCGTCCGGCTGGCCGGCTTCCAGTGCCGTGCTTCCGTCTTTGTTCAAGGCGATCAACGAGCCGTAGTGGACGCTTTCCACCAGTCCGTCGCGGGTTTGCTCGACGAGGGGGACGTGGTTGGGTGCTGCTTGGTGGGCCTTTTGTTCCGCCACTTTGGGGCTGGGCATGGTGTCCTTTGAGTGGTTCATTTGCTGAGGATCGTGTCCAGCGCCACGCTGACGGCCTGCAGGTGCTCTGCCATGGCCTTGCTTGCCGCCTGGGAATCGCCCGATTCGATGGCGTTAAGGATGGCGACGTGCTCTTCGTCGGAGCGGTGCTGGCGGTCCGCCACCAGGTTGAGGGTTTCGGACTGGTGCGCCAGGGCGTCGCGGATGTCCTGGACGACGCTCGCGAAGACGCGGTTTCCGCTGGCGCGTGCGACGGCGGAGTGGAAGCTCGCGTCCAGGCTCACCCAGGCTTCGGGGTCGTTTTCGTTGAGCATCTCCTGGACGATGTCCTTGAGGTGTTCGAGTTCTTCGTCGGTGCGCCGTGCGGCAGCGAGTCCCGCTGCGGGAATCTCGATGTGAGGCCTTGCTTCGTTAAGATCGCGCGCACTGTACTGGCCCAAGGTAAGGTCGTTTGCGACCTTGTTGGCCACAATGAAAGTGCCCTTGCCGGTTTTGGTGACTGTCAGGCCCAGGGTGTTGCAGGACCGCAGGGCTTCCCTGATCACGGAGCGGCTCACTCCATACTGCGCGGCGAGCGTCGCTTCGGAGCTCAGCTTGGTGCCGATATCGAATTGCCCGCCTTCGATGGCCCTACGGAGTGCGGCGAAGACCGCCTCAGCCGCGGAGATGCGGGAGATCGGGGTGGGTGTGGCTCGGCCCTGTTGGGGGCCTTGCTGTCCGGCTGTCCGGCTGTCTGACAGGTTCACGGTATTGAATATGGCACGGGTCACAAGGCGCTGTCAACGCTGAAAGAACCGCTTCACGCTTTGGGTCTTTTGGTGGCTTACGACGGCGGGTGGCGGGGTTTTCGTGATGGCCTGCCATGGTGCCTTGATACGGCGGATAATGGCTGGCATGAGAGCCGGAAGTGCGACTCAGTTGCCCCGCATCACAGTGGAGGTGCCGGTGCTCGACGTCGGGGCGCCATTGGAGTCGCTCGGACGATACGTCGACTCCGTGCGAAAACCGGAGGGCCTTCACATGACGCTGCTGCACGTGGGCATCCTGGATCGGCTGGCCGCGGACATCGTTGCCTGGACAGGCGGGATTGCCAGCGCAGACGTCGTGATTCGGGAGGTCGCCAGTTGGCTCCGGGGGCTGCCCGTATTGGACGGATTCCTTGGGAAGTCCGCGAAGCTGATCACTCTCGGTGGCGGCCGCGTCCGCAGCTTGGAAGTCTCTGTGCCGCAAGCCGTTCACGACTATCAGACCTTGCTCGTCCAAGGACTCCACGTGCTCCTGGATGACCTCGGCGTGGACAACATCGACGACTTCATTCTGAGTTCGCCGGCACTCGGGTACAGATCGCCCCGTTGGATACCGCACGTCGCCGTCGGCCGGGCACGTTCCAAGCATGAGGCACCCTTGGAACTTGAGACTGTGGCTTTGGAGTTCGGTTCTTCGCGGATCAGGAACGAGGCATCGCTTCCGTCCGTTGTTTAGGGCGGCCCTGTTTCCAACCCGAGGTTTTCCATGTCACCGCGCACCCTGTTCCGAACCGTTGCCTTCGCCGAAGCCGTGACCTGGACGCTCTTGTTAATTGGGCTCTTCCTCAAATACGTCACGCGCACTACGGATGTTGGAGTCAGCGTCGCGGGTGGCATCCACGGCTTCGTGTTTCTCTGCTACGCCTTTACGGCGGCGTTCACCTGGGTCAACCAGAAGTGGTCCGTGGGCACCGGGCTTTTGGCTGTTTCATCCGCCGTGATCCCGTACGCCACGATTCCGGTTGAGAAATCACTGGATCGTCGCGGCCTGCTTGACGGCGGGTGGAGGCTTGCCGCTGGCGGTGAACAGCCTGTTGGCGCGTTGGAGAAGCTCCAGGCCTGGATCTTGGCCAAGCCGCTTCTGGCCGCCGGTGTAGTGCTTGTTGGTGTGGCGGCCGTGTTCAGCTTCCTGCTATACATGGGGCCGCCGGATACGTGGTTCTCGTAGGGCTGCGTCGTCCGCTGTGACAAGCATAAGGTGGGGAGAACCTTTAGTAGTCGCCTGACAATCTCTCGGCGGCGAGTTGGAGGATCCAGTCAGGGGTTTGTTTGCCCAGCCCCCGATCTGTGATGATGCGGACGCGGGCAGCGGCAATTTGAACACCGCGATCGTATGAGGATGCCAGATGTTTGATGGGATATGTGGATTCTTGTTCCGCGGCTCCCTCGGCATGCATCCCTTGAGACTCCATTCTTTGCACTCCTCGTTAGTCGGGTCGTCTTCCCGTTTCGCAACGGTCCTGCCCTGAATCGGCCGATGGAACTTCGGGGCGGGGATTTGTCTCCATATTGCTTGTGTCGACAACCGCGTCATCGTGACGGCTGAACGGCCTAAGGGCTGGCACCTCGGCAACCCCCAGCGAATCGTCAGTTGCGCCTTCGATGATCTTCAGTTCCTCCGCGCTTGGAGGACCTTGAGCGAGAACGGCCATGATCCGGAGGCCTGCCTGTGCCCGTCTCGGTTCGTCCGAGAGGATGCTGTCGAAGGCCCACTGGGCGCGACGCCACCATTCTGCCCGGTCGTCAGCCGCGGTCTTCTGACGGAGGGACTTCCACGCAATCCACCCCGCAATGCCGGCTGCCATCAAAGCGGCCAGAGGCGTCAGGCCTGCAAGCAATTGCCACCACTCGGCGGGACCACTGTGGAGATTGACATCGATGGGGTTGGGAAGCGGTGGGATCACGCTTTCACGCTATGAACAATCGACCTTGGTCGGAACTGCCTAGGAGCGCTATGTGGACAACTCCTGAACTGGCCAGTGATGCGGCCCTGCGGGTGTCTCTGTCTCTTATCAGGCCGGGTGGCGGTCCCGCACTGGTGTTCCTTCGCGACCTACTTTGGGCCCGGTTGGTGGGCCTTTCCCGCGTTTTGGGCGTGTTTTGGGGTCAATGTTGGTGGTGGGGGTACGGGGTGCCTGTGAGTGGTGGGCGCTTCTTCGGTGTGCGGCGCCTTCGGTGGTGTCGGCTTCATTAGTGCTTGGTTGGGGTGTTTGTGCCGGGGCAGCCCCAGGATTTGGGGTTTTGTTCGCAGGTGTCGGCGACGAGGGCTGTTTCTGTTTTGAAGACGTGGATGGTTTTGGGTGTGGTGGTGAGGGTGAGGGTTCCGTTGATGGGCAGGGGTGGGCCGTTGTTGACGGAGTAGGTTCCGGTGTAGGTGGTGGTGACTGTTGTGGGGTAGTTGCCGGTGACCGTGTAGGTGTGGCTGGTGCGGGTGTCTGTGGTGAGCCAGGTGTTGGTGGGGATGGGGTAGCCGGTGGCTGGGGTGGGTCCGAGGGTTTGGCCGTCGCCGAAGTGGTAGGTGTGGGTGGTTGGGGTGGCGGTGAGGTGGACGTGTTGGCCGAGGATGGTGGTGTCGAAGTGTTGTTCGGTGGTGGTGGTGTAGAAGTTGGTGGGTCCGCCGGTGAGGGTGTTGGGGAAGGGCTGGGCTTCGAGGGTTCCGGGGTTGATGGGTAGTTGTTGGAAGTCGGTGAGGATCCGGGCTGCGATGTCGGCGAGGACGTTTTGGGGTTCAGAACCGTAGAGACACGTGGGACCGCTGATTCCCCTGTATTGTGTCCAGTCCGGATTGGTAATGCCCTTGGGTGCCCGTTTCCAAATGACAGGAGTTCCTGCAGCACCACTCGAAGTGGCGGGAGGACATTCAAGTCCTTGGCAACCGAGTTCTCCTCCGCCTGCACGGCAGAACGTGTCCGGTTTGTACTGGTAGGGATCCTCATTGACCGCAGCAGCCCTACCAAGATCCGCGACAGGCCACCCGGTAGCCGGGTCCGTTGTGTAGTAGGCGCTCAACTCCATGCCCGTTTCTCCCCTGTTGGCATGAATGAACGGTTCATCGCTCCCTGCAGCGCTAGCGGGAGCCATCCCTTCCAGAAGCAACCATATGGTGACTGCCGCGATGCCCAGAAAAGTTCGCACAGTCACCCCAGAATCAGGCCGTTGTCGATGACCCGCCAGAAGCCGTTCTGGAACGTCGCCTTCACTGCTTCAGCCGTATTAGATGCTTCCGAAATCTCAGGACGGGAGCTCCCATCAGACCGGAAGTAGCGAATCTCTTCTTGGAGGACCTGCACTTTCGCGACTTGGGAATCAGATCCGCCGTTCCACAGAACCTCAACCGTCGGGATGGTGATCCGGCCTCCCACGAGCCACCGACCGTCTGCGTAGTTAGCTTCAATTGCCCGTGAATAGGCAATGCCTGACTCTGTTGTCGTATCCGTGGATTCTGCCCAAGGCGCCATGTCACCTGTTTCTGTCGCGTACGAATATGTTGCGTACCAATACCGGATAAACGCCTCCAGCCCCTCCTTCGTGTTTTCCTTCGCCAATGCAGGCATCACAGGCACGGGCACGTTCTGGGCCCTCCCCGTCGCATCCGCTGGCTTGTACGAGCCGTTCGATGTGGATGGGGGTGTCCGGGTTTCTGGCGCCGAGGCACTTGAGGTGGGTGTCGCCGTCGTCGTGCTGGTTTCGGAAGGGGCGCCGCCGCCTTGGCAGCCGCTGACGAGCACGAGCGCCAAGACTCCGACGGCGACGGACCGGAAATGGGCATGCGGAATTAGGGCAAATGAGCGGCGGAACATCAGACTCCCCAGTGACTGTTTTGGCGTAGTGCCCGTCAGTCTAGGCAGAAGGGAACACAGGAATCACGCAGCAATGAAGGCCCTGTGGATAACTATCCCCGCAGCTTCTCCATGTCGCGGCGGTCCTTCTTGGTGGGACGGCCGGCGCCGCGGTCGCGCTGGGGGAGGCCCAACGCCGGAAGAACCGGCCGCGCAGGCGTGTGGTCGGTGAAGCAATGGGATGCTGCCTCCGCGCCGACGCGCTTCGCGATGAGCCGGCGTACCTCAAAAATCCGCTCCCACCCGGATTCTCGGACACGGATGGTGTCGCCAACAATCACGGTCTGCGATGCCTTCACCGGATTGCCATTGAGCCGGACGTGGCCAGCGCGGCAGGCAGCCGTTGCGGCGGAACGGGTCTTGTAGGCGCGGATGGCCCACAACCAGGCGTCGACGCGGACGGTCGCAGGGGAGGATGGCAGGCTGTTCATGATTCAGTCGAGTCTAGCGAAGGCCGGGAGGTCACGAAACAGCGGGAAACCACTCGAAATCGCCGGTACGCTCCAACGAACATGCAGGCTTCCCGCGAACGCCACGGAAAGGCAAAGAAACCTACCGAACCGTCACCTCAACCCGCTGCGCCATGTTGTTCCCTATGCCCTGGTAATTCCACACCTGCTCACGGGGCTGCAGTGCGCCGGAGGAGTCCATCGCACGGCAGCGCAGCACGTGCTCGCCGGGCCGGGCCACCCACACCATGGACCAGGATCGCCAGGCAAAGTCGCCCAGCGGATCATCGAGGTGGGCAGGCATCCACTCTCCGTCGATCCCCACCTCAACCCGTTCAATGTCACCGTGCCCGGACCACGCCTTGCCGCGAAGCATCACGGGCCCGGCGTCCACCACTCGGCGTCGGGTGAAGAAATCGGGGATCCCGGGAGGAACCATCAGGGACTTCACCCTGATGTGCGAAACCGGCAGCCCGGGACCGTCCGGACCCTGCAGATAGTGGTACGCGACGGCTTGCTGATATCCCGTAAACCGGGAGGTCACAGCTTCGATCGACGTCAACCATTTCACGCTCGCCATGCCGTACCAGCCCGGCACCAACAGCCGCACGGGAAAACCGTGCTGGGGCGGCAAGGGCTGCCCGTTCATCGCATAGACCAGCATGACTTCCGGGTGCTTGGCCTCCGCTACGGTCAGGCTCCGCGCGTACTGCTCTTCGGCGCCGCCCTGGATACCGCGGTCCGCACCGGTAAAGACAAGCTCGACGGCGTCACTCGCCAACCCTGCCTCCTCCAACAGGGGTGCCAAGGGCGTCCCGGTCCATTCTGCCGTGCCCACGGCGCCGAGCGTCCATGGCTGGCTGAGGGGCCGGGGTTGCAGGAGCGCCCGCCCGTTTCCTGCGCATTCCAATGTCACAGGCATGGTCACGGCAGGGCGGGCTTTGAGATCGTCAAGGCTCAGTTCAAAGGGGTTGGATACCGCGCCGCCAAGCCGTAACCGCCAGGATTCCGCGGAAAGGAACGGCACGTCGAAGTGGACCAACAGGTAGTGCAGGCCTGCCGGGGTGATGTCCTCCTGCAACGCTTCGAGTGGCATGGAGTGGTTGCGCCCTGCGAGCTGGAGTTCTTCGTGGGTCAAGGCGTCTTGCGTCGGCTGGCCTGGAGTGGCTGCGACGCCACGTTCAATATGGGGTGTGGACATGGGCGGCGGCGTTCTACTGGTACCTGACGCTGCGGGCGTGACGCCTCGGCGGGACCAGCAGCACTTAGGTCAAGGATCACGCCGCGCCGGAATGCCGTCAATAGCTCGTTGTGAGACTCGCTGAACGCTTCAAACAAGCGGGCAAGCACGCAGAGCGGGCCACACAACGGAAGGAGACTACCGCCGTCGAAGTTCCGGATACTCCAGGTGCGGCGCCACGGTGCCGGCGTCGCGCTCCAGGAAGTTGACGGCGGGAGCAACGATGTCGTCGATTTCGTCCAGGACGGCCTCACTCAGCACCACGTCGGCGGCCTTCAGATAGTCCGTCAGGTGCTCCTCCGTGCGCGGCCCGATGATCACACTGGTCACGGCGGGGTGGTTCAAAGCGAAAGCAACGGCGAGCTGGATCAGCGTCAGCCCGTGCCGTGCGGCAAGCTGTCCCAGGGCATCGGCGGCGTGGAGCTTGCCTTGGTTGAAGGGTTGGGTGACGTCGAAACGGCCCGGCAGCGCGGAATAACGCGAACTCTCCGGCTGGCCCGCGCCCACCCGGTAACCGCCAGCGAGCCAGCCGCCGTCGAGCGGTCCGTAACTCAAAACCCCGACGCCGTACTGCTGGGTGATGGGGAAAACGTCGCGTTCATTGGCGCGGACCAGGAGCGAATACGGGACCTGGTCCACCACCGGCGGGGTGAGGTGGTTGGTGTTGGCGATCCACTGCGCCTCCACCAGCTGGGCGGGGCTGAACACGGACGTGCCGTAGTAGAGGATCTTGCCTTGCCGGATGAGGTCGTTGAGGACCGTGATGGTTTCCAGCAGGTCCGTGTTGTAGTCCGGCCGGTGCGCTTGGTAGAGATCGATCCGGTCCGTGTTCAACCGGCGCAGGCTGTCCTCGACGGCCCGGACAATCCAGCGGCGCGAGTTGCCGGCGTGTGCCGGGTTGGACCCCATCTGGCCGTGGAACTTGGTGGCAAGGAAGACGTCGTCCCGCCGGCTGTGAATGGCCTGGCCCACCACGGTTTCGGCCTCGCCCTGCGAGTAGATGTCGGCGGTGTCGATGCTGGTGATGCCGGCATCGAGTGCGGCCTTGATGATGCGGATGCTGTCCGCGGGGCCGGTGGGTGCGGTTCCGGTGCCGAAGTTCAGGGTGCCCAGGGTCAGTGGGCTGATCAGGGCGCCAGTGCGTCCAAGCGTCCGTAGCTCATTGAGGCTCATGTTGGCTTCCTGTGGTGGGTCTGGATGTCCCATCGAGGCTACACAGCGGTGCGGTGGGCAGAAACGCAAGCGGTAGAACTTCTTCGTTTTTCGTCTTGGGGAGTAATGGAACGAGCCTTACTTCGCGATATTTCTTGACATTCAGCAATACAAATGACGCGGGAATCAACAAATATGGAGCTTCTGTGGATCGCGTGAATTATGGGAAACGAGTTCAAACGACGCACGAAGGGGACAGCGAAAATGACGCAGACAACATTGGAAGAAACCGCCGCCATCAAGGCTGCCTTTGCGCAGTTCCCGTCCGGCGTGGCTGCGTTCAGTGCGATGGTGGACTTCACACCTGAAGCGTTGGTGGCGTCGTCCTTCACTGTGGGAGTGTCCCTGGAGCCGCCGCTGGTGATGTTCGCCGTGCAGAACTCCTCCACGACTTGGCCCAAGCTGCGGCAGGCGAGCAGGCTTGGGGTCTCGGTTTTGGCGGAGGGGCAGGAAACCGCGGCACTCCAGTTGGCCTCAAAAACCCGTGATCGCTTTGAAGGATTGTCCACCAGCGTCGCCGACTCGGGCGCGGTGCTGATCGACGGCGCTGTTCTCGGGTTCGAGTGCGAAGTTGTTTCGGAGACGCCGGCGGGGGATCACGCGATTGTGGTGCTGGAGGTCAAATCGACCACGGTCAACCACGAATCGAAGCCGCTTATCTACCACGGCGCCGCTTTCAACAGGCTGGCCGCCTAGCAATCAGGAGTTGCGGCTCGCGCCGCTCAACGAACCTTTACGAATGGGGCTCGGAGACTTTCCGTTCTTGGAAGTCTTCGGGCCCGATCCAGTCGCGCCGTTTGTCTTTCCCGCAGATGCGGCTGTCTTGGCGGCTTCGGGCTTTTTCGCGCCGTTTCCCGTGGATGAATCCATCGTGGGATTGGCCGCCGAAGCCGCGCCGGAGTCGGGAGAGGAACCGTTCCCGGTGGATGGCTTGGCGGACGAGCCGGTCTCATCGATGTCCCGGACCGTCACCTTGATGGCCGGCGGCTGATCGGCTTTGGCCCGGGCGGCCGCACGCTCGTCGGCCTCCGCCACGGCGTCTGCCCAGTCCTTGGCCAGGACCGGCGGCTCTTTGGCAGCGGCGATGAGCAAGGGGTGGTGGGAGGTCTGGTTTTCCACCGCATCCTTGACCTGCTCAGGTTTCGGCAGCTTTCTCGGATCGATCGCTGCCTTCCACGCGCCGTCCTTGACGGCCGCGGACGCCTCGGCGATCCGGCGTCGGGCACCTCCCAGGAGGTCGCGCTTCGGCGGGACGGGAGCAGGGGGCGTTTCCACCACGAGCGCCGGTGCCGGCGGCGTCGAAGGCTCCGCCACGGCGGCAGCCGCGACGGCCTCCACCTGGGCGGTGTCCGGATGGGGGCCGGCTGCGAGCTGGTCCAGCGGGGACGCCGCCACGTCGGCGGGAATCACGACGCCGGGACTCACCTCCGCTGGTCCACGTGCCGGACGGCGGGGCAAGCGGACGATCGGAGTGGTCTCCTTCTTGGGGAAAATCCCAACCATGGCAAGGAGGACAATCGACAACAGGCGTCCCACTCCAGCGACAACCAGAGTGATGATGATGACCAACCCGAGTCCAAGGAACATGAGGACAGCCATCCCCAAAGTACCCAGATACGTCAGGTTGATGGCGAGTGTTGTCGGATCCTCCACTTAGCCTCCCCTGGCCGTCGTTTTGTGATGCGCGCGGTGCCCACCCAGCTTGCTCCATCCAGCCTACGGTTCAGCACTGACGGAATCACGCGCGGCTCAGGGGTCTGGCGCGGTTGTTTCGAAGCTGTTATATGGCGTGGGAAAATATGTTGCGCAGCTCTCATTTACAGCCTCGGAAAGGGATATTTTGCCGACTGATCCCAGCCGCCTCCGCGACGGCGCTTGCCCCTGCTTGTCCGGCGAGCAGTATGACGTTTGCTGTGGCCGTTTCCACCGCGGCGACGCCGACGCCCCAACAGCAGAGCAGCTCATGCGCTCCCGGTACTCGGCGTTCGTTGTCTTGGATTCCGGCTACCTGCTGCGCACCTGGCACGCCTCCACTCGCCCGGGATCCCTGGAGCTGGATCCGGACATGCAATGGCGTCGCCTGGACATCCTGGGCACCGCCGCCGGAGGTCCGATGGACACACAGGGAACGGTTGAGTTTGCTGCCCACTACAGGCACGACGGCGAACGCGGAGTCCAGCGCGAACACAGCCGTTTTGTCAGGGAAGACAAGCGTTGGTACTACCTGGACGGCGACGTCCTTTAGTCTCTACCGCCCCGGCTGCCGATACTTCCGGTGCAGGTTCTCCTTGGCGGACTCATGCGGCGACGCATCCGCGATCCACGGCCCTGTTCCCTCGGACTGGTCCAGCACGCCGGCCTCAAGCCAGGTGTAGTCACCGGCGAGGACTTTGCGCGAGAGCCCGTGGTCGGCGTCGTCCGTGTTGCGCCAGAGTTGGTCGAAGTACTCGTCCACCCGCACCCGTGCCTGTTCGCAGTAGGCCTCGGCCAGCTCGAAGGCGGCGGCGCCCTGTTCCGGGTGCGTCCGCAGCACGTTCTCGGCCCGCGAGCAGCACGCTGCCATGGCAAAGAGTTCGGCCCCGATGTCAACAATCCGGCCAAGGAACGCCTGCTTGTGCTCGAGTTTGGCCTGCCAGCGTCCCATGCCGTAGAACGTTTGCCGGGCCAGGCGGCGCGAGGACCGTTCCACGAACCGGAGCTGCTTGGCGAGCCTGCCGAATTCGGCGTAGGACCGCGGATCCATCCCGGCGCCAGCCACAAGCTTGGGGAGCCAGCGCGCGTAGAAACCTGAAGCTCCGACGGCGGCCCGCGCCTTGTCCTGCAGGCTCGCATCCGCTGAGGCGAGGTCGCCGGCAGCGGCAAGGTGCGCGTCAACGGCTTCTCGGGCGATCAGGAGCTTCATGATCTCGCTGGATCCCTCGAAGATCCGGTTAATGCGGAGGTCGCGGAGGAGCTGTTCCGCCCCGACTGCCCGCTCGCCGCGCGCCTCGAGGGAGTCCGCCGTTTCGAATCCCCGGCCACCACGGATCTGGACAAGTTCGTCGGCGATTCTGCAACTCAGCTCTGTGGACCAGAGCTTGGCCAAGGCTGCCTCGATGCGGATGTCCCGCGCACCTGCGTCGGCCATCTCCGCGGACAACTCGAAGACCGCTTCCAAGGCGAACGTGGTGGCCGCGATGAAGGCAATCTTCTTGCCCACTGCCTCGTGCTGGCCAACGGGACGGCCCCATTGCGTGCGGGCGTTGGACCATTCGCGGGCGATCTTGAGGCTCCACTTGCCGGCGGCAACGCACAACCCCGGAATGGAGAGGCGTCCCGTATTCAGCGTGGTGAGGGCAATCTTCAGGCCTTGGCCTTCGCGGCCCAAACGGTTGGCAGCCGGCACACGTACCTGGTGGAAGCGGGTCACGCCGTTCTCGATTCCACGCAGGCCCATGAACATATTCCGGTTCTCAACCGTGATGCCGGGAGAGTCCATCTCCACAATGAAAGCGGAGATTCCTCCCTTGTGAGTGGTGCCGTTCGCGTCGGTGTGGGCCGGGACCCGTGCCATGACCACCACGAGTTCGGCGATCACGCCGTTGGTGGTCCAAAGTTTCACGCCGTCCACAACGTATGAACCGCCGTCGTCCGCCAGTACGGCAGTGGCGCCCATCCGCGCGGGGTCGCTGCCGACGTCGGGCTCTGTCAGGAGGAACGCTGTGATGGCGCCGGCGGCGCAGCGTGGCAGGTACTCCTGCTTTTGCTGGTCGGTGCCGAAGACCTTCACGGGCTCGGGGACGCCGATGGATTGATGGGCCGAGATCAGGGCGCCGAGGCTCGGGTGGACTGAGCCGACCAGGGCCAGGGCGCGGCCGTAGTACACCAAGGACAAGCCGAGGCCGCCGTATTCGCGGGGGATCTTCATGCCGAAGACGCCCAGCTCGGCGAGTCCTGCCAGATAGTCGTCGGGGATCTTGGCGTCACGTTCGATTACCCGGCCGGACATGGTCCTGCAGAACGCCTCCAGCTTGGCCATGAACTCCTCGCCGCGCTCAACATCCTCCGCTTTGGCCTGTGGCCAGGGGTGGATCAGGTCCAGGTCGAAGCTGCCCAAATAGAGGCCCTTGGCGAAGCTGGGGCGGTTCCATTCGGTTTCGCGCGCGGCTTCGGCGACGGCGCGGGCTTCTTCGGCGGTGGCGTTGACGCTTGCTGCGGAGAGACTGTTGTCAGTGGCGGACGTCATGGGATAACTCCTCTAGCCGGTTGTGCCGGATGGAGCCAGGGTCCGCCTCGGGTGGGGAACCCTTCAGCTATCCCTCAATGCTACCCGCGGGTAGCTTCCCGTACCAGTGGAGACCTGCGGCTGGAACTCCACCGGGATCTCCACCTGTCCGGCGTGGTGGACCAGGCTGTCCCAGGCGAAGTTGATGCCGTGGACCAGGCCTCCGAGCACGCTCTTGACCACGAACCAAGCGAAGCTCAGGATGCCGATGAACACTATTGCGGCCATGGCTGCTGCCGCGATGAACGCGACCAGGAGTGCAGCGAAGCCAAGCGTTCCGATAAAGACGTACGTTCCGGTTTCAAGCGCAGTAAAGTCGAAGTTCATAGTGCCCCCCTATGCGACAGTGCGTGGGTAGACGCGGCGTTGCCGGCGTCGATGATCTGACCATAGGGGCGTCGGCCGTTTGCGGCCAGCAGGGAAACGCGGTTGATACGGGATCGAAACCATACCCTGCGGTAGGTCACGGAAAGGGCACGACGGCGGCGCTCGCCTGCGTGGGCGGCGCACCCAACTGGGTCGCAGTTCGCGTCGTTCCCAGCGCTGGGAACGACGCGAACTGCGACTTACTTGGGTGCGGACACTCTGCGTTAACCTTGTACGGGGCAGTTTTCGCTGCCTGTCAGGTTTCGCAGCAGCTGAAGGAGAGTAGTTGTCCCGTTCAGCCATGTCCTCCGCCGACGCCATCAGTGCCCGGCTTCGCGACCTCGAACAGCTGACCAAGGGACCTGCCTGGGCACTGACCCGCTCGGCGCCCTGGGTGATCGCCGTTCTCCAGGCATCCTTCACCCGCACCCGGCCGCAGCTTCCGCTCGAAGAGTTCCATGCCGACGTCGACGCTTTCCTTGAGCAGCTCCGCCGCCAGGACCCGGCGCTGGGCGGCCAGCAAAACGGCAAGTCGTTCGGCGACGAGTGGACCCGCAAACAATTCCTGACGCGCCGTAACCAGTCCGGCCAGATCGTCTATGAAGTCACCGAAGCCGCGGCCCGCGTGCTCGCGTTCCTCGACAGCCTCTCCAGCGAACGCTCCACCCTCAACGGTTCCCGCCTGGGTACCTTGCTCGGCGACGTCGAAAAGCTCGCCAACGAGACCAACCCGGACCAAAGCGCACGCTTGGAAGCCCTCGAAGAAGAAATCCAGGAGCGCCAACAGCTGGTGGAGGACATCAGCTCGGGCGAGTTCGATGGCCTCCTTGATGACGACGAAGCCGTAGAAGCAGCCGGCAACATCCTGGACCTCGCGGCCAGCTTGCCCGCCGACTACAAGAAAATGCGTGACCGCATCGAAGAGCTGGTGGGCGAACTGCGGAACCAGATCATCGAGGAGTCCCTCAGCAAAGGGGCCACGATGGCCCAGGTACTGGAAGCGGACAAGCGGCTCCGGCAAAGCCCGGAAGGCCGTACGTTCCGTTCCTTCACGGCGTTCCTAGAGGATCCGCAGCAGCAGTTGCGCTTCCGCTCGGCCATCGGCGAGGTGCTGAGCCGGCAATTCGCCGACGACCTCTCGCACGAAGACCGCGAGACGCTGAAGAACCTCGTGGCCGAGCTTCGCACGCAGCACAGCCAGATCCAGCGGATCTACGGCAAACTTTCTGAGAGCCTTAACACGTACATCCAGAGCGACGACGTCCGTCAATCCGTGAGTCTGCGGAAGGTCCTCGCCGAGGCCGAGCATGCCATCAGATCGCTTCCCTACGAACGCGACCGGCCCGGCTTGGTTCCCGGGCCCGTCCTGTACAACGCGGGGTTCGAATCGCTCGCCATGGTCAAGCTCTTCGACCCGGACGAGTTCGCCACTCCGCCGCGCCTGGCCGACCCCATCGCCTTCAGCGACTCGGACCGCGTGAAGTCCGCCCGCACCGGAAAGGCGCGGCCCGCCGTCGTGCGTGCCGCCATGGCTGGTTCGGCCACCATCGGCGAGGCATGGGAGAACCTGCCACCCGAAGAACGGCACATCAATACCGTCCGTTCCCTCCTGTCCATGGCCTTACAGTCAGGTGCGGCCTTTGACCGGGCCACGTGGGAACACATCGACTTCGAACAAATCGACGGCAGCATCCGCACGGCGTACCTGCCGGTCGTCTCGCTGAATGAGGATTCTGATGACTGAGGAAATCACGACGACGGACGCCACCTTTGAGGAGGACGTCACCGACGAGGCTGCTTCCACTGGCTCGGTTCCCGTTGAACACGCCGCGGACCCGTTCCGGATCACCCCCCGCGACACTTTCGTGGATGGGGCCGCTCTGTTCCCCGGAGATACCGGCGTCCTGCCAATGAAGGTCCGGCACGCCCTGGTTAAGCTCCTCAAGGGCCCCTACATCGATGGCGGCCGGGACGAGAAACTGTGGACCACCCTCCTGGACAACCAGTTGATCCTCCGCAGCCGCCTCTCGGAGCTGTTCCTCACCCTGCAACTGGACCACGACCGCAAGATCGCAGTCCTGCGCCCGGTTGATCCCGAGATCATCGGAGCCAGTTCGCGTTCGAGCATCCTGCGGCAGCAAAGGGCACTCAGCCGCGTGGAAACGATTGTCTTGCTGCGCTTGCGCCTTCTCCTGGACCGCCACGTGACAGCCCAGACAGACCCTAGCATCACCCGCGAAGAGATCTCGGACCTCGTGGGAAACTACACCCCCGCCGGCCAGCAGGACGCGTTGCGCGACTCGGACGTGGTCACGCGCACCATCACCAAACTCCTGGCCCGCCAACTCCTCCTCCCCACCCCACTCGACGACACCTACACCATCAGCAATGCCCTCCCACTGGCCCTCCCGTTCGAAAACATCGGAGACATCCCGGCCCACATCGAGTCCTTGGTAGCCGTAGCAGCCGACGAATCAGGGACGGAGCCGCTGCTGGACCTGGACCCCGATTCAAACCAAACCAGCCCTTCAGATGACGACCTGGACGACGACACGGACAGCGACGGGCCCTCCACGGTGAGTACCGCCGCGGACTCAGCCACCTCAGAAGGCAAAGGAGCAGCCAAGTGACCATCGCAAGCATGCTCCCCCTAGGCGAACTCACCAACCCCGGCCAGATGCGCCTCGCACTCGTCCAGGTGGTCAATTGGGGCACCTTCCATGGCGCCCACACCATGCACGTGGACCGCAACGGCACTCTGCTCACCGGCAACTCCGGTGTTGGCAAGTCGACGCTGTTTGACGCGATGCTTCGCGTTTTCGACGCCCGTCCGCGTTCCAACGAGGCCGCTGCCCAGCGCTCGGGCGGTGCTGTGGAGGACAAGAGAACCACGTTTACCTACATGCGCGGCAAAGTTGGTGATAAGGCCGTGGGGGACGGCTCGGCCAGTGCCTTCCAGCGCCCGGGTGCCACGTGGTCCGCCGTCGCGCTGACGTTCGACAACGCTGCCGGCACCAAAGTGACGGTCTCTGCGTTGTTCGACCTGCCCAAGAACGGCACGGAGTCCAGCGTTGGTCGCTTCTATGTGATCGACAGCAAGCCCCTGGACCTCGAGGCCATTGAAGGGATCGCCCAGAAGCGCTTTACCAAGGGTGCGTTGGAGTCGATCTTCCCCGACGGACAGGTGTTCGACGTCCACAAGGCCTTCGCGGAGAGGTTCCGCAGACTGCTGGGAATCAACTCGGACCAGGCCCTTCCACTGCTTCGCGTGATCCAGGCAGGCAAGGGTTTGGGCGGCAGCGTGAATACGTTCTTCCGGGACCAGGTCCTTGATGCGCCGGCCACCTTGGCCGCGGCCGACGATGTGGTGGAAGAGTTCAGCAACCTGATGTCCATCCGCCAGCGCCTGGAGGACGTCCGCCAGCAGCGCGACCAGTTGGCGCCGGTTCCCGGGTTGAACAAGTACTATGCCCAGGCCCTTCTGGACGCGAACCGGTTTCGCGAGCTCGCCGGTGAGGAATTCGCCGCGTACAAGCAGCAGCTCGCGGTGACAGTGCACGCCAAGACGCTGGCCCGGTTCAAGGAGTTGGCCCAGTCGAAGGCCCAGGAACTTGCGGCCGAGCGGACCGTGCGGGACGCGTTGGCCAAAGAACTGCGTGAGCTTGAGTCGGATTACAACAACCGCGGTGGCAACGCGATCTCGGCCATTGAGCAGTCGTTGGAGAATGCGCGGGTGGGTCTCAAGCTCCGCCAGCAGGTGGAGGAATCCGCAAAGAAGGCGTTGAGCGATGCCGGCCTGGACCTGGAATGGTCGGAGGAGGGCTGGGACCAGGCGCACGAGCAGGCCGCAGCCCGATCGGCTGCTTTGCAGGATGATTCGGAATCACTGAAGGAACTCCGCTTCGAGGCCTTCGATGCGCACGCCACCAAGAAGCGGGAACTGGCCGCGGCCGGGCAGGAGCTCCTGTCGCTGCGGTCGCGCAAGTCCCTCCTGCCGCCTTCGAGCATTGAAAACCGGGCCGCGATCGCGGCGGCCACCGGGGTGCCGGAGGATCGGATGCCCTTCGGTGGCGAGCTGATGGACCTGGCTGAGGGGCAGGAACAGTGGCGCCCGGCGGCCGAGCGAGCACTGCGCAACCTCGCCACCACGCTCCTGGTGCCGGGTGAGCACTTCGCGGCCGTCACACGGTACCTCAACGACAACACCGTCCGCGGCGCCCTGCGCGCCGTTGATGTGTCCAAGCCACTGGCCGGCGGCGCGCTGGCTGTGGAGGACGTGTCAGACGGCGACCTCTTGACCAAGTTGAGCATCCTCACCTCAGGCGCCAACGCGGACGCGGGGGAATGGATCCGTGAGCGGATTGCGATCGACTTCGCGTACCCGTGCGTGGAGGATCCCGATGAACTGGCCTCCCTCGACAAGGGCTTGAGCCTCGGTGGTGTGGTCAAGCGCAACAGGCACACTGTGGAGAAGGACGACCGCTTCACCAGCCGGCAGGACTACGTGCTCGGCTTCGACAACGCCTCCAAGCTGGAACTCGTTGCCGCCCGCGCGGGCGAGCTGGAAAATGAACTGGCCAAGGCCGCCGAACTTGCCCAGAGCCGCGAGGATTCGCACCAGGGAATGGCCCGCCAACTGGAAGCCCTCCGCCGTGTGGCCGAGGATGAACGTCCGTGGGAACAGGTTTCCGCGGCTGTTGCCTCAGACGAGCTGGCACGGATCGAGCAGCGACTTGCCGATGCCCTCGCTGCCCAGGCCGACCTTGAACCCTTGCGCGCCAACATCGAGGCCGTGCGGGAGAAACACCAGTCCTCCACAGGTTCTGCCGCTGTGCTCCAGAGCGAGTACAAAGCGCTCGACCATCAGATGACCACGGCTGACGGCCTGCTGGACGCGGCGAGGTTGAAGCTCGAGCAGGCACCGCCGTCGGGCTCCACCGTTGCGGCACTTGAGCCGTACTTCGCCGGCGCCGCGGACGTTTCCGAACTCCATGAGCTGGACAACCTCGCCAACGCCGTCCGCAACACACTGCTCGACGAGCTGCACGCTGCCGAGTCGCGGGGGCAAGCCACGGCCGAACGCCTGACGCGCATCTTCGAAGCGTTCGTGCGCGACTGGGGGAGCGCCATCAGCGCCGACCACGGCACGTCGATCGGTGCCGCCGGGGACTTCGAGTCCCGGTACCACGCGATCGTGAACGACGGCTTGCCCGCCCAGGAAGCCGAGTTCCGCCTGTTCTTCAACCAGCGGACGCACGAGTCCTTCAGCACGCTGTTGCACCTCCTCGATGAGGAACGCCGCACCATTACCAGCCGTATCCTGCCCCTGAACGGGATCCTGTCCGACGTGAACTTCCACGAGGGCAGCTATCTGGAACTGGACATCAAACAGACGCTGCCGGCCACGGCAAAGCAGTTCAAGGATGCCATCCAGAACGCTTTGAAGGCCAAGCACACCCGGCCGTCCCGCAATGCTGCGGCCGCAACGGAAACCGACGAGGATGCCGAGCTCACAGCACGCTACAAGTCGCTCGAAACCCTGGTGAAGCGGCTTGGTTCACAGACACCCGAGGACCGGCGCTGGCGTGCGGAGGTGCTGGATGTCCGCGGGCACCTGTTCATCCAGTGCAAGGAACACCGCGAAGTCCCGGCCAAGACCGGCAAGTCGGGCAAGCCGAAGACCGAGGTCTTCATGCACGCCGACACCGGGTCCATGTCCGGTGGCGAACGTCAACGGTTTACAGCCTTCATCATGGCCGCGGCATTGAGCTACCAGCTGGGCATCGCCGAGCAAGGCTTCACCACCTACGGAACGGTGATGATGGATGAGGCCTTCGTGCTTGCTTCCGAGGAGTTTGCCGGCGCAGGCATCAAGGCGCTCCACGAGTTCGGCTTCCAGTTGCTGCTGGCGGCGCCCGAGAACGTGATCGATCTTTCGCGGCACCTTGGCTCGGTGACGGAGATCCTCCGCGACAAGCGCACCAACCGCTCGGGTGTGCTCACCGCTCCGGTCATTTCGGGCACGGGTGAGCCGGGGGCATGGCGTTCGGAAGCAAACCCCGTGGATATCGTGCTCCGCTGAGCCTGCGCACCCAACTAACTGGCAGTAGCGGTTGTTATGAGCCGTCATAGCAACCACTACTGCCAGCTACATTGGCTTACCCGCGGACCCGCTCCAGGAACTGGGCAGTCCGGAATTCCAGCCCGGCGATCTGCTTGAGAACGACGGCGGCCGGGTCGGGGTTGATCTCGTTGACCGGCGGTTCCTTGCGCACGTTGGCGCTGCAACCGAACTCGGCGCAGATCAACGTGCCCACGGTGTTCCCGTCCTTGCCGGATTGCCCGGCCTTCTTGGCGACCCACAAGTAGACGTCTGCTTTGGAGAACACGTCCCGGCACAGCTCGCAGAGCACGGCACGCTTTTTGCCGGAGCCACCTTCGGGTGCCCGGAGCATGACGCCTGTGAGCTTGCCGTTGGCCGGCAGGACAAGGTACCCGCGTTGGGGCATTTTCTCGTCCCGCCAGCCCAGGAACTCCAAGGACTCCCACTCGATTGAGTCGAAGTGCCGGGGGAGATTGAGTTTGGCTGCCTCGGAACGGCTGGCATTGATGAAGGACGATCGGATTTGTTGCGCAGTGATTTTCTGCATGGCGAAGCTTTCTTTCGGAAATTGACGACGTCGGCAGCGCGCCTTGCGCTGCGTCATGGCACGGGAGGCGTCGGTCACCGAAGGACACCGAGGCACGTCAATGAGCCCAGAGGTTGGGCTGGTTTTCGGTGCTCTTGGTGCTAGCTGGAGAATGCCGACGCGTGGGGGTGTGCCAAGCAGGCCGATACGGCCACCTCGCAACCCATGGCGGCGGCAACTGACTCAGTGCGCACGCTCATCCCCTCGTCGATTTCCTATGGAAGCGGTAGTCCGCTGCCGCTATCCTCCCAAATTCCGTGGGGGACTGTCCACTAAGAGAGGGTCGGTGGGAAGGGGGCGTTTGGTGCGAGAGGGTTCGCCGGAAGGGGGTGTTGGGTGAGAGAGGGTCGGTGGGAAGGGCGTGTTGGGTGAGAGAGGGACGGTGGGAAGGGGGTGTTGGGTGAGAGAGGGCCGGTGGAAAAGGGCGGTTTGGTGAGAGAGGGTGCGAATTGGGGCGCGCTGAACGGTATTTTGGCGTCATGAGGGGATTAGGCGACGCAAACGTTTCGTAATTACCGAGAGGCTAGGCTAGCCTTACTTAGGTTCGCATCACTTACTTAAGGAGTCCCGTGGCTTCCCTTCTCCCACGCCGCGCCCTGCTGAAGACCGCAGGTTCTGCGACGGTCGCAATCGCCGCCGTCGCCCTTACCCTCACTGGCTGCTCCACTGGACCCGCCACCTCCACTCCGGCAACGTCCGAAGCCACCTCCGCAGCGACGTTCCCCGTCACCATTAAGAACGTCTTCGGTGAAACCACCATCAAGGAACAGCCCAAGCGCGTAGTTACCGTCTCGTGGGTCAATGACGACATCGCGATCGCCCTGGGCGTTGTCCCGGTTGGTGTTCCGAAGAACGAGTGGGGCAACAACGACAAGGGCTCCACCCCTTGGAAGGACGCCGCCCTCGAGAAGCTCGGTGCCGGCTTCGGCACCGACAAGGCCCCGGTCCAGTTCTCCGAGGCTGACGGCATCAACTTCACCGAGATCGCCAAGCTCAGCCCGGACGTCATCCTGGCCGCCTACTCGGGCCTGGAAGAAGCCGACTACAAGAAGCTCAGCGAAATCGCCCCCGTCGTGGCCCAGCCGGAGCTCGCCTACGGTACCCCGTGGCAGGAAAGCACCACCCTGATCGGAAAGGCCCTGGGCAAGGAAGCCGAAGCCAAAAAGCTGATCGAGGACACTGAGTCCACCATCAAGGACAAGGTTTCCAAGTACCCGCAGATCAAGGACAAGACCTTCATCTACGGCAACCTCGAGCCCGCCAAGGGTGACGGCGTCAACGTCTACACCGCGATCGACAACCGCCCGCGTTTCCTCTCCGAAATCGGCATGAAGCAGGCACCTGTGGTCACCGAGAACACCAAGACCAACAAGGACTTCTTCATCCCGTGGTCCGCTGAGAAGGCCAACGAGCTTGCCTCTGACGTCTTTGTTACCTGGGTACCGGATGCCACCACCGCAGAGGCCATCAAGACCGACCCGCTGCTGAGCCAGATTCCGGCCATCAAGTCCGGCGCGCTGGTTGCCGACTCCGACAACACGCTGACCCTGTCCATCTCCGCCTCGTCGCCGCTGAGCCTGCCGTGGGCTTTGGACACGTTCCTGCCTCAGCTTGGTGCCGCCGCCGACAAGGTCGCGGCCAAGTAAAGCAATGAAACTGAGTACGACGACGGCGGCTACCGCGGGGCGGGTTGGTGGCACTTCGGTGCCGGGTAACCAGCGAGGCATCGCCCCAGGCAGCGACACGGCCGGAAGGGGAACCCGGCCGCGAAGCGCAGGCAAGCGGACCGCTTGGCTGTTGGTCGCCGTCGTCGTACTCGCAGCTGCGTGTGCCGCATCGTTGGCGATCGGCGCGCGCGGGCTTCCCCTTTCCACCATCTGGGAAGCCATCACGCACTTCAACCCGGCCGACGGTGACCATGCGGTGGTCATCGCGCGCATTCCGCGCACCGTGCTGGGCCTGCTGGCCGGAGCCGCCCTTGGCTTGGCCGGCGCGGCCATGCAGGGCGTGGCCCGCAACCCGTTGGCCGATCCCGGCATCCTTGGCCTCAACGCCGGTGCTGCCTTGGCCGTCGTGGTGGGCATCTATGTTTTCGGTATTGGCTCGCTGACCGGCTACATCTGGTTCGCCTTTATCGGCGCCGCAGCGGCCGCCGTCGTGGTTTATGCCATTGCCTCCCGCGGACGTGATGGTGCGACGCCGGTCAAGCTCGCCCTGGCGGGCGCCGCGCTGAGCGCTGGATTGTTCTCCCTGATGAACGTCATCCTCGTTTCCAGCCAGGACACCCTGGACCGCTTCCGTTTCTGGCAAGTGGGGAGCATCGGTGGACGTGACTGGTCCGTCCTCCTGCCCGCCCTGCCGTTCCTGGTGATTGGCGCCCTGATCGTGGTGGGCGGCGGCCGCGTACTCAACAGCCTTGCTCTCGGCGACGACATTGCCCGCGGCCTCGGCCAGAATGTTGCACTGTCCCGCGGCATCATCGGCCTGGGCATCGTGCTCCTCTGCGGATCCGCTACCGCACTGGCGGGTCCCATCGGCTTCCTCGGCCTGGTCATTCCGCATGCCGTCCGCCTGCTGACGGGCCCGGACTACCGCTGGATCCTGCCCTTCTCCATGGTTTCCGCACCCATCCTGCTGATCGTGGCGGACGTGATCGGCCGCGTCATTCTCCTCCCTGGCGAAGTTCCCGCGGGCATCATGACGGCGCTCGTCGGCGCTCCCGTGTTCGTCTGGCTCATCCGCCGCGGAAAGGGGGCCGGACTGTGACCACCCTCAAATCCACGGCCGAGCCGGCAATCAGCGGCAATCCGCATCAATCGCCATCCCGCCGCTTGTTCAGCCCCACGATCTTCCTGGCGCTGGCCCTCCTCATCATGTTCGCGGTGTACGTCCTTTTGGGCAGCTACACCGTGACCATCCCGGATTTTGTCAAGATCGTCTTCAACCACCTGACCGGGGGCGAGAAGATCCCTGGTGCCACCTTCATCGTCATGGAACACAAGCTTCCCCGTGCCATGGTGGGGACGCTGATCGGCGTTGCCTTCGGCCTTGCCGGTGCCCTCTTCCAGACCATGCTCCGCAACCCGCTGGCCAGCCCGGACATCATCGGCATCAGCTACGGAGCCAGCGCCGCAGCAGTCACTGCAATCGTGGTCTTCGGCGCTTCCGGCGCCGTAATCTCCGGTGCGGCCCTGGGCGGGGCACTCGGCGTCGCGGCCATCATCTATGCCATCTCCCGAAAGACCGGCTCCGGGGCAGGCAGCCGCGGCAACGCTGCCGGAAACCGCCTCATCCTCGCAGGCGTGGGAATCGCCGCAGCCCTCCACGCCGTCGTGAACTTCCTCATGACCCGGGCGGATATCCGGACCGCTGCCGATGCTTTGGTCTGGCTCAACGGTTCGCTGAATTCTGCCAACTGGGAACGCACGGGCGTCCTGACCGTTGCGCTTCTGATCCTCGTGCCGGCAGTCATCGCCCTCGCGGGACCGCTGCGCATGCTCGAACTCGGCGACGACGCTGCTGCTGGATTGGGCATCAAGGTCAACGCCGCCCGGCTGGGACTCGTGCTGACCGCCGTCGGGCTGGCCGCCGTCGCAACCGCAGCAGCGGGCCCGGTGGCGTTCGTCGCCTTCCTGGCGGGACCGATTGCCCGCCGCATCGTCCGCAAACCGAGCCTCCCGGCGTCGGCCCTTACCGGTGCGCTGATTGTGCTTGCCGCCGACTTCTTTGCCTCCAACCTCGCTCCGGTTATTCTCGACGGAACCGTCCTTCCGGTCGGCGTCGTTACCGGTGCCCTCGGTGCGCCCTTCCTTCTGTGGCTCCTGCTCACGTCGAACCGAAAGGAGGCCTGACATGGCCATCCTTAATGCCAAGGACCTGACGCTCCAGTACGAGCAGCGGAAGGTGGTGGAAGGCCTCACCACGGAGATTCCCGAGGGCAAGGTGACCATGATCGTGGGTGCCAACGCCTGCGGCAAGTCCACCCTGCTCCGCGGATTGTCCCGGCTCCTGAAGCCCGCGGGCGGTGCGGTGACACTGGATGGCAAGGACATCCATTCGCGTCCTGCCCGGGAACTTGCCCGGACCCTCGGCTTGCTCCCGCAGCACCCCACCGCGCCCGACGGCATCACCGTGCGGGACCTGGTGGGCCGCGGACGGTACCCGCACCAAGGCTTCTTCCGCAGTTGGAGCGCCACGGACGACGCCGCCGTGCAGCGCGCGCTCGAAGCCACCGCAACGCTGGAACTCGCTGAGCGGAGCGTCGACGAACTGTCCGGCGGGCAGCGCCAACGCGTGTGGATCGCGATGGCTTTGGCGCAAGAGACCGAGGTGCTGCTGCTCGATGAGCCCACAACGTATTTGGACCTCGCGCACCAGGTTGAGGTCCTGGACCTGGTCACGGACCTGAACCGCAGCCGCGGCACCACAGTTGCGATCGTGCTCCACGACCTCAACCTCGCCGCGCGTTACGCGGACCATGTGATCGCCATGAAGGGCGGCTGCATCGTGGCCGAAGGTCTGGCCCCCGCGGTGGTCACCGAGGAACTGGTCCACACCGTTTTCGGCCTGGAATCCCGGGTGGTTCCGGATCCGATCTCCGGGACGCCGCTGATCGTTCCGATCGGACGTCACCACGCCCAAGCCCCGACACGTACTGAACACCACGCCCGTCACGCCAACGAACTGGAGATCGCCTCATGAGTGCACAACCCACCCGGGCCAAAGCGAGCGCCGCAGTGGAACCGATGACCCTGGCCTTCGACGTCACCGTCACCGCGGTCCAGGAACTGAGCCCCAACTTCCGCCGCATCACCTTTGGCGGCTACTCCCTCCGCGATTTCGGCGTGGCAGGGGACACCCTTGACTTGCGCGTGAAACTCATGATTCCGTCCCTGGACGAGGACGGCAGCATCATCCCGCTCCCCGAGTTCAAGATGGAGGAGGCAGGCTGGTACCAGGAGTGGCTCGCCATGGACCCCGCCGTCCGTGGCTCCATGCGTACCTACACCGTCCGGTCCGAGCGCCTCGACGCCGTGTACCCGGAGATCGACATCGACTTCGTCATGCACTTCGACGATTCCGGTCACGGTGGACCCGCCGCCAACTGGGCAGTTGCAGCCAAGCCGGGCGACGCGCTGACCATTATCGGACCCAACAACCGCGCAGCCCAGTGCACCACCGCCGGTGCGTACGGTGGCATCGAATGGCGTCCGGGCTTGGCCCAGCGCGTGCTCCTCGCGGGTGACGAAACCGCTGTTCCGGCCATCAGCGCCATCCTCGAAAGCCTTCCCGCGGACATGACGGGCCACGCTTTCCTTGAAGTCCCCTCGGCGGCGGATTTCCAGGACATCAGCACGGCGGCCGACATTGAAATCACGTGGCTTGCCCGTGGCGCCGCGATTGGACGCTCCCGCCCGCACGGTGAACTCCTCAAGGAAGCCGTGGCCAAGGCGGTCCCCGTTCCGGGTTGGGTAGGCCTGAAGGGTGCGGACGCAGCGGCCGGTCCAGAACCGGAAGACGTCAACGTGGACCAGGACATCCTGTGGGAGACCCCGCAGCGCATGGACGCCGCAGCCATCGAAGCCACCAAGAACCCCACCCTTCCCGCCGGTGCCTTGCCGTTCTACGCCTGGATCGCCGGCGAAGCGTTCGTCATCAAGGAAATGCGCCGCTACCTGGTGCGCGACGTCGGCATCGACCGGAAGCAGGTTGCCTTCATGGGGTACTGGCGCCAAGGCAAAGCGGAGGGCTAAGTACCTGGCGCTTCGGGTGGGCCGGTTGGCTGCGGCTGGGTCCGCCCCCGCGGCGGCCCCTTCCAACGCTCTCTCACCGAATGGCCCCTTTTTCGCAACGCTCTCTCACCAAATGGCCCCTTTTTCGCAACGCTCTCTCGGTCAGTGATCGAGCGTTTGGGTAATTGGGGTGTTCGGTGATCGAGCGTTGGCGTTTAAGGGGCGATCGGTGAGAGAGCGTTGGGGTTTAAGGGGTGTTCGGTGAGAGAGCGTTGGTTCATGTGGGGTTGGCCGGGGCTTAACCGCGGGGCGGTAGCGTCGGCGGCGTGGTTGTTGGGGCTGGGGAGAACGTACGACGGCGGTATGTCGCCTTGGGGGACTCGTTCACCGAGGGCGTTGGCGACCCGAGCGCCGTGCTGCCCAACGGCGTGCGCGGCTGGGCGGACCGGGTGGCTGAAAAGCTGGCCAAGGCTGAGCGGGGCTGGGAGTACGCCAACCTCGCCGTGCGCAGCAAGCGTCTCCGACAGATCATCGATGAACAGCTTGAACCGGCGCTGGCCATGGAACCCACTCTCATCACCCTTTACGCCGGGGGCAACGACATCCTGGATTTCGGCACGGACATGGAAGCCCTGCTGAACGATTACGAACTCTTCGTCGCCAGGCTTGCCGGGACCGGTGCCACCCTGGTGCTCTTTACCGGCTACGACGTCAAAGTGTCCGCGGTCCTGGAACCGTTCAAGAAGCGCAACACCCAGTACAACCAGCGCGTCCGCGATGTCGCGGAGAAATACGGTGCGGTGCTGGTGGACTATTGGTGCTTCGACGCCTACCACGATCCCCGAATGTGGGCAGCGGACCGGCTGCACATGTCCAAAGCCGGTCACAAGTACCTGGCGGCCCGGGTCCTGGACCAGTTGAACGTACCTCATAAGATCTCGCCCAAGGAATGGGATCCGCCCACCCGGATGAGCCTGCGCGAGTGGGAGCGCAAGCAACGCCGCTGGGTCAATGACTGGGTGCTGCCGCTGTTCGGACGCAAGCTGCGTGGCGTCACGCTGGGGGATTCACTGAGCCCGCGCTGGCCGGAGCCCGTCAAAGTTCCGCGGAAAGGCGGCCTGAAGAAGCTCATGGAGGAAGCCAGGAAATGAAACAGCCTGTACGGTTCGTGGCCCTGGGCGATTCCTTCACGGAGGGAGTTGGGGACAACGATCTCCGGTTGCCCAACAACTGCCGCGGTTGGGCTGACAGGGTGGCTGAAGAACTCGCACGGCACGATCCGGCCACGCGGTACTCCAACCTGGCCATTCGAGGCCGCCGTCTCCGGCGGATCATCGATGAACAGATTGAACCGGCCCTGGCCATGGAGCCAACACTGGT
Source organism: Paenarthrobacter sp. NPDC089988 (assembly GCF_044748465.1). Taxonomy (NCBI): domain Bacteria; kingdom Bacillati; phylum Actinomycetota; class Actinomycetes; order Micrococcales; family Micrococcaceae; genus Paenarthrobacter; species Paenarthrobacter sp. NPDC089988. The sequence continues at coordinate 8,747 of NZ_JBIVGD010000004.1, read as the reverse complement.
CACGTTCTACGCCGGCGGCAACGATCTCCTGATGGCCCGCCTGAACCTGGCCCGGCTCATGCAGGACTACGAGCAGGCAGTCAGACGCATCAAGGCCAGTGGCGCCACGGTGGTGCTTTTCACCGGGTACAACGTGCCTCTCTCACCATTGCTGGAACCGTTGAAGCTCCGCACGGCCATCTACAACAGGCACATCCGCCGCATCGCCGCCGCGTACGGGACACTTCTGGTGGACTATTGGTGCTTCGAGAAGTTCCAGGATCCGCGCATGTGGTCTCCCGACCGCTTGCACATGTCCCGGCCCGGCCATTGCTACATGGCCAAGAAAGTGCTGGAAGTCCTCGGTGCGCCGCACAACCTGACGTCGCCGGCTTTCGCACCGCCGCGGTCGCGTACGGTGACAGAGAATATCGCCGACGACGTTGCGTGGCTTAAGCGCGACGTCGGCCCCTGGCTTTCGCGCAGGGTCCGTGGAGTTTCCAGCGGCGACCGCTTGGGCGCGCGATGGCCGGAACTCATGCCAGTGGTGCTCCCGGAGAAACTGGGTACGGCGAAAGCGAGGCCTCAGGAATCCAGCAGGTTCTCGTAGCCGTCGGCGACGCTGGTAGCCGTGAACTCGATGATTTCGAAGTCGGCCACACCGTTGCTGTAGAAGGGATCCTTGGACAGTGACGCATCCAAGGTGAGCCTGTCCGCATTGGAGAGCAGGACTCCGCCAATGGCCGGAACGCGACGTCCGGACGCAAGGAAGACACCGGCGTCGAACGCGTCCTTAAGCCAGGCCATGTGGCCCGGCCGGTGGAAGTCAACGATTTCGTCGGGAACTTTGTAGGTCAGGGAGACTACGAACATGTGGAAAGCCTACCGTTTGGCTGCCCACGGAGACCGGGGAAACAGGGGATTCTCCTAAGATGGACCCATGACTGAACCCCGCTGGCTGAACGCTGACGAACGCCGTGCCTGGTTGGCCTTGCTGAGCATTAACACCTTGCTTCCCGCAGCACTGGATACGCAGCTTCAATCGGCCGGGAAACTGTCACTTTTCGACTACAACGTACTGGCGATGCTCTCCGAAACCGAGGGACGCTTCCTGCCGATGAGCGAGCTGGCGGCCCGCACCAGCGCATCCCTTTCACGCTTGTCGCACGTAGTCACCAAACTCCAGAAACGTGGATGGGTGGAGCGGCAAGCACACCCCCGCGATGCCCGCGTCACCGTAGCCCACCTGACCGAGGCAGGCATGAACACCATTGTGTCGCTCGCGCCGGGCCACGTGGAGTCGGTGCGGACGCTCATGATGGACTCCCTCACCAGGGAAGACGTTGCGGATTTGGCCCGCATCGGCGAGAAGATCGTGGCGCGGCTGGACAACAACCACTGGATCCTCCGGGACGCGCAGGCCTGAGGAACTTTGTAGGCCACAGCGCGCGGGTGGCAGACTGGCGGCATGGAATTTTCTGCGCGCTATGTTGCCTTGGGGGATTCGTTCACCGAGGGTGTCGGCGATGCCGACGCTACCCGCCCCAATGGAGTCCGCGGTTGGGCTGACATCGTGGCCGGGCAACTGGCACGTAGCAACGAGGGCTTCGGCTACGCCAATCTGGCCATCCGCGGCAGGAAACTGCGGCAGATCATGGCCGAGCAGGTGGACGCCGCCGTCGAACTCAAACCCACGCTGGTGACCCTGTACGCGGGCGCGAACGACATTCTGCGGCCCAAGATCGACATCGACTCGCTGCTGCAGGATTACGACGCCGGCATCGCCAAGTTAAGCGCGACGGGCGCCACCGTAGTCCTCTTCACCGGTTTCGATGCCCGGGGTTCCAAAGTGTTCAGCACCATGCGTGGCCGGACGGCAATCTACAACGAACTGGTGCGCGAAATCGCCGAGCACCACGGGGCGTTGCTTGTGGACTACTGGCGCTTCGACGAATACGACGATTGGCGCATGTGGGACACCGATCGCATGCACATGTCCACGGCCGGGCACCTCAACATGGCCAAGCGCGTGCTGGAGGTCTTGGAACACGAACACGTGATCGAGATTCCGGAAATGGCACCGGAGCGTCTCCTGAGCCGCTCCGAAGCTGTGCGGGAAAACGCCAAGTGGGTGCGGGAATTTGCCGTTCCCTGGGTGGTCCGCCGGGTGCGGGGCACGTCCTCCGGGGATGGACTGAACCCCAAGTTTCCAGAGCTGGTCCGGCCGCTGTAGCCGTCCTGGGCGGCGCTGCGGAACCCGGCCGTGGCCATCAGTGTGTTTTCTTTGCGGATTCCTGATTGGTCTTAATTTGGCCGTACCCGTAGAATAGTTAGGCGCTAGGTAGTGCGGAGCGTGTGCAATTGCTCCGGTTGGCGGCAAATGCTGGTTTTGAACCAGCATTCCGTGGGCCGGTAGTTAGGGGCTCAAGTTGCGTGCATCCCTGTATCCGCCCAGTATCCCAGGATCTGCTGCAGTGGTTTTCACTGCCCTGTCCTGAAACCTTCTCCCGCCGCGTCATTGCGGATGGATGTGGACTGGACGCGGACGCTGCCTGTCGCACGGTATTGCAGGAAGATCCTGCACGCCGTTACATCAAAACTTTGGAGGAGAGTCATGGCAGCACACTGCCAAGTGACCGGAGCCGAGCCGGGCTTTGGACACAGCATTTCGCACTCGCACCGCCGCAACAAGCGCCGGTTCGATCCCAACATCCAGAAGAAGCGTTACTGGGTTCCGTCCCTGCGCCGCAACGTCACCCTGACGCTGTCGGCCAAGGGCATCAAGGTAATTGACGCACGAGGCATCGACGCGGTCGTCGCCGAGATCCTGGCACGAGGAGTGAAGCTCTAATGGCAAAGGACAAGGACGTACGTCCCATCATCAAGCTCAAGTCCACTGCGGGCACGGGCTACACCTACGTTACGCGCAAGAACCGTCGTAACGACCCGGACCGCCTGGTCCTGAAGAAGTACGACCCCAAGATTCGCCAGCACGTCGAATTCCGAGAGGAGCGCTAAACACATGGCTAAGAAGTCCAATATTGCTCGCAACGAGCAGCGCAAGGTCATCGTAGAGCGCTACGCGGCCAAGCGCCTCGAGCTGAAGAAGACCCTGGTTGACCCCAACGCGTCTGACGAAGCCCGCGAAGCTGCACGCCTCGGCCTGCAGAAGCTGCCCCGCAACGCCTCCCCGATCCGTCTGCGTAACCGCGACCAGATCGACGGCCGTCCCCGCGGCACCTTCCAGAAGTTCGGTATCTCCCGCGTTCGCTTCCGCGACATGGCTCACAAGGGTGAGCTGCCGGGTATCACCAAGTCTTCCTGGTAAGCACCAAGCTCTGAAAGGGCCGGTAACCGTTTGGTTGCCGGCCCTTTCGGCATTAACGGGCGTTGCGTGCCTGTCCCACCGCCGCCTTCCCTTCCGGATGCTCTCTCACCGAACCGCCCTTTGGGGCGGATGCTCTCTCACGGAACCGCCCTTCCCTTCCGGATGCTCTCTCACCGAATCGCCGTTTGGGGCGGATGCTCTCTCACGGAATCGCCCTTTGGACCGTACGCTCTCTCACCGAATCGCCGTTTGGGCCGGATGCTCTCTCACGGAATCGCCGTTTGGGGCGGATGCTCTCTCACCGAACCCCCCTTCCCCCGGATGCTCTCGCAGTTGGTGGCCGGTGTGGGGGTCCGCTTTTCAGGTTCCGGGGTCGTGGGCGGGTTCGACGGCGGGTGGTTGGGTTTGGGTGCCTGGACGCCTTTGGTTGGTGGGTGGTTGGGTTTGGGTGCCTGGACGCCTTTGGTTGGTGGGTGGTTGGGTTTGGGTGCCTGGACGCCTTTGGTTGGTGGGTGGTGGGTTGTGATGGGGTTCACGTGGGTTTGTTTTGGTGGTTTGGGGGTGGTGTGGGGGGGTGGTGGTCTGGTTTGTGGTGTGTTTTCGGGGTTTTTGGGTGGTGTTGGGGTGGATTTGTGTGGGGGCTGGTGGGCGTGTAATGTTTTCTGAGTCGCCGCGAGGGAGACAGCGTGAAGCTGGGTACCGCGGGTGGCCAACCCCCTTTGATGACAGCCTGGAAAATGGTGTGCTTTTGAGTGTGCCGTTGGTGGGTGGGGTCCGGTAATCGGTTCGGAAATCAGTGTGATGCTGGTTTGCGAAGTGCTGGTTGATCGGGTAAGTTTGAAAAGTTGCTCCGGAGCGATCCAGTCGTTTGGTTGGTGGTGCCGGTTAGTGTCTGTTGTTTGAGAACTCAATAGTGTGCCAAGTTTGTTGATACCGATTGTTTTATTGATTGGTTGAATTTTTTTGCCAAGTCATTGCGCACCCCCGTGTGTGGTGGTTTGGTTTTCAGCTGGTTTCAGATTTGCAGCTGCTTTTGCCGTGATTTCCGGTGGGGGTGGTTGTGTTTCGTTTTTTGTTTTGAACGGAGAGTTTGATCCTGGCTCAGGATGAACGCTGGCGGCGTGCTTAACACATGCAAGTCGAACGATGAACTGGTGCTTGCACCGGGGATTAGTGGCGAACGGGTGAGTAACACGTGAGTAACCTGCCCTTGACTCTGGGATAAGCCTGGGAAACTGGGTCTAATACCGGATATGACTTCTCATCGCATGGTGGGGGGTGGAAAGCTTTTGTGGTTTTGGATGGACTCGCGGCCTATCAGCTTGTTGGTGGGGTAATGGCCTACCAAGGCGACGACGGGTAGCCGGCCTGAGAGGGTGACCGGCCACACTGGGACTGAGACACGGCCCAGACTCCTACGGGAGGCAGCAGTGGGGAATATTGCACAATGGGCGCAAGCCTGATGCAGCGACGCCGCGTGAGGGATGACGGCCTTCGGGTTGTAAACCTCTTTCAGTAGGGAAGAAGCCCTTCGGGGTGACGGTACTTGCAGAAGAAGCGCCGGCTAACTACGTGCCAGCAGCCGCGGTAATACGTAGGGCGCAAGCGTTATCCGGAATTATTGGGCGTAAAGAGCTCGTAGGCGGTTTGTCGCGTCTGCTGTGAAAGACCGGGGCTCAACTCCGGTTCTGCAGTGGGTACGGGCAGACTAGAGTGCAGTAGGGGAGACTGGAATTCCTGGTGTAGCGGTGAAATGCGCAGATATCAGGAGGAACACCGATGGCGAAGGCAGGTCTCTGGGCTGTAACTGACGCTGAGGAGCGAAAGCATGGGGAGCGAACAGGATTAGATACCCTGGTAGTCCATGCCGTAAACGTTGGGCACTAGGTGTGGGGGACATTCCACGTTTTCCGCGCCGTAGCTAACGCATTAAGTGCCCCGCCTGGGGAGTACGGCCGCAAGGCTAAAACTCAAAGGAATTGACGGGGGCCCGCACAAGCGGCGGAGCATGCGGATTAATTCGATGCAACGCGAAGAACCTTACCAAGGCTTGACATGAACCGGAAAGACCTGGAGACAGGTGCCCCGCTTGCGGCCGGTTTACAGGTGGTGCATGGTTGTCGTCAGCTCGTGTCGTGAGATGTTGGGTTAAGTCCCGCAACGAGCGCAACCCTCGTTCTATGTTGCCAGCGGTTCGGCCGGGGACTCATAGGAGACTGCCGGGGTCAACTCGGAGGAAGGTGGGGACGACGTCAAATCATCATGCCCCTTATGTCTTGGGCTTCACGCATGCTACAATGGCCGGTACAAAGGGTTGCGATACTGTGAGGTGGAGCTAATCCCAAAAAGCCGGTCTCAGTTCGGATTGGGGTCTGCAACTCGACCCCATGAAGTCGGAGTCGCTAGTAATCGCAGATCAGCAACGCTGCGGTGAATACGTTCCCGGGCCTTGTACACACCGCCCGTCAAGTCACGAAAGTTGGTAACACCCGAAGCCGGTGGCCTAACCCTTGTGGGGGGAGCCGTCGAAGGTGGGACCGGCGATTGGGACTAAGTCGTAACAAGGTAGCCGTACCGGAAGGTGCGGCTGGATCACCTCCTTTCTAAGGAGCTGCTAACAACCGTTCCTGGTTTCCGTGCATGCGGGGCTGGTGGTTGTCAGTGTTGCCCATTGCGCAGGCGTCTGTTCTGCGGTGGGTGCTCATGGGTGGAATATCAACGAATCAAATGTTTTTTGGCATGGCTTCTGGGCTGGTGTCCTGGTGCGAGTACGGCGATTGCTGTCCCCCTTTTTTGTGGTGGGTGGTGGTTGTGGGGAAAGTGTTGGGGTGTTGGTTGTGGGGGTTGTGTTTGGTGCACTGTTGGGTCCTGAGGCAACAGGACCTTCTGCAGCTTCGGGCTGGGGACACGGTTTTGGTGTTTCTTGTTTTCCTGCGACC